>NZ_JBJZOJ010000030.1:0-91423 GCF_047200655.1 Streptomyces sp. MS06 | reverse complement strand
ATTGGCAGTTCGGCCGGCTGAACGCGGACGGCTCCTTCACCTCGGTGGCGTCCGACGAGATCGCCGCCACCGACAGCATGGTCCGGTTGACCGGGATCTACGACGCCCAGAGCGGGACGATCACGCTCTATGTGGGGGGCTTCTCGGACGGTGGCCTTGAGGGGTTCGAGGCCCAGGCGGGAACGGGTGACTTCGCGGTCGGTAAGGGCTTCACGAGCAGTGCGTGGGGCCACTATCTGCCCGGCCGTATCGCCGACGTGAGGATCTGGTCCGGCGCAATGGCGGGCTGGCAGCAAGTCAGCGAGACAGTGGGCGAGTGACGCGGTGCGGACGGGTGGGCAGCGGCGAAGGCACTGCCCACCCCAGCGTACGAGCAGATGATTGAGTTTCTCCGATTCGGACTGGGTGGGGCAGTAGTAGATGAGTGTTGGCATAGGCACCTCAAGAAGAGGTCGTAGGGGCAGGCGGCGGAGCGGTAGGCTGCTGGCGCAATCGCTCGCGCTAGCCCTGGTGGTGCCGATCGGCTGGGCCCAGGTAGCCGCTGCGGAAGGCCAGGGCAAGGGGCTGGGGCGCCCTGATGTGCCCGGCACCAAGTCGACCAAGGTCGAGGCGTTCGATGGGCCGGGAGCGAAAAAGGCTCGGCAGAAGGTAGCCAAGGACGAGAAGGCCAACGCCGCCCAGGCCAGGAAGGCCGAGTCGGAGCGCGGGAGTGTCTGGCCCAAGCAGGGGGAGGCGACTCTCGAGATCACAGACGGCAAAGCCGCCAAGTCGGCCAAGAGGGCTCCGGGCGGCCTGCCGGTGACCGTTAGTCGACCGTCGGGGACGGCGGTCGCGCCTGACGGGGACGTGCGTGTCACGGTCCTGGACCAGAAGACGGCACAGAAGGCGGGTATCACGGGTGTCCTGCTGACTGCCGAGGCGGCCGATGTGGGCACCGCGAAGGTCAGCATCGACTATGGCAAGTTCGCCTCAGCCATGGGTGGCGGCTGGTCACAGCGGCTCCAGCTGGTCAAACTGCCCGCCTGCGTGCTGACCACGCCGCAGAAGCCGGAGTGCCGCACACAGACCCCGCTCACCTCGGACAACAACGCCGCCCACCACACCATTGCTGCAGACGTACAGCTGTCGGATGCTCCTGGCGGTGTCTCGTCGCAGTTGCTCCGAAGCGCGGACAGTTCAGCGTCCGGTGCCACGGTGTTGGCGCTCACCGCGGCATCTTCGGGATCCGGCCAGTCCCCCAGTGGAGCGGGGGACTTCTCGGCGACCAAGCTGTCTGAGTCCTCGTCGTGGGCGGCCGGCGGCAACTCGGGTTCCTTCACCTGGTCCTACGGGTTCACGATGCCGCCCGCCGCCGCGGGCCCGTCGCCGTCGTTGTCGCTGTCCTACGACTCGGGCAGTGTGGACGGCCGCACGGCCACGACGAACAACCAGGGCACCTCGGTCGGTGAGGGCTTCGGGCTGACCGAGTCCTACATGGAGCGCACCTACGGCTCCTGCGACGACGACGGCCACACGGACGTCTTCGACCAGTGCTGGAAGTACGACAACGCCACACTCGTCCTGAACGGCAGGTCCACGCAGCTCGTCAAGGACGACTCGACCGGTGTGTGGCATCTGGCGAATGACGACGCCTCCACGGTCACCCGCTCGACGGGCGCGGACAACGGGGACGACAACGGCGAGTTCTGGACCGTCATCACCGGCGACGGCACGAAGTACGTCTTCGGCCTGAACAAGCTGGCCGGTGCCGGGAGCGAGCGCACCAACTCGGTGTGGACGGTGCCCGTCTTCGGTGACGACTCCGGCGAACCCGGCTACGCGAACGGCTCCACCTTCGCGGACCGCGCGCTCACCCAGGCATGGCGGTGGAACCTCGACTACGTCGAGGATCTCCACGGCAACGCGGCCACCTACTGGTACACGAAGGAAACGAACTACTACAAGAAGAACAAGGCGACCACGGCGAACGCCTCCTACACGCGCGGCGGCTACCTGAACCGTGTGGAGTACGGGCTGCGCAAGGGCGCCCTGTTCACCGACAAGCCGGATGCGAAGGTCACCTTCGGCTACGCGGAGCGCTGCACGGCCTCGGACTGCTCCAGCCTGACCAAGGACACCGCGGACAACTGGCCCGACGTCCCGTTCGATGCGATCTGCAGCAGCGGTGACACCGACTGCAACGCCTCCGGCCCGTCCTTCTTCACTCGCAAGCGCCTGACCGGCGTCAACACCTACTCCTACAACGCCGGAGCCGACGCTTACGACCCGGTCGACTCCTGGACGCTGACCCAGGAGTACCTGGACGGCGGCGACATCGGCGACAGTTCCGACCAGGTGCTGACGCTGAAGTCGATCAAGCGCACCGGCAAGGCCGGCGACACCAGCATCGCGGTCAACCCGATCAGCTTCACCTACCAGATGCGGCCCAACCGGGTCGACGCCACCGACGACATCCTTCCCCTGACCCGCCCCCGCATCTCCACCATCACCTCCGAGACCGGCGCGATCACCACGGTGACCCTCTCGCCCGCGGAGTGCGTGCGCAGTGAGCTGACCGGTGCGGCACCGGACTCCAACACCCGTTCCTGCTACCCGCAGTACTGGCACATCAACGGCGCCGACGAAGCCTCGATCGACTGGTTCCAGAAGTACCGCGTCCTGGCCGTGATCGTCTCCGACCCGGCTGGCAACAACGAGGCCGTCGAGCACTCCTACTCGTACAGCGGCGCCGCCTGGCACTACAACGACAACCCCTTCACCAAGAAGGCCGAGCGGACCTGGTCCGACTGGCGCGGCTATCAGAAGGTCACCGCCTACACGGGCGACACCAGCACCACCCGCTCCAAGACCGTCTCGCTCTACATGCAGGGCATGCACGGTGACAAGAACGCCGACGGCACCACCAAGACCGTCACCGTCGCCCCCCTGCTCGACACGGACGTCGACTTCGGCCCCGCCTACGACAGCGACCGCTACAAGGGCCTACCCCGCCAGCAGGTCACGTACAACGGCAGCCAGCCCATCAGCAGCGTCTTCAAGAGCTACACCTATCGCCAGACCGCAAGCCAGGCCGTCCCAGACGCCGCCACCCAGCTCGCCCAGTGGGTCCGCAACACCACGACCTACACCAGCACCTACCTGACCGCCTCCTCGTCCTGGCGCACCCACGCCACTCAGGCCCACTACGACGCCCTGGGCATGGTCACCAGCTTCGACGACTACGGCCAGAGCGGAGTGGGCGGCGACGAAACCTGCACCCGCACCTGGTACGCCCGCAACCCCTCCCTCGGCATCACCAGCTTCGTCTCACGCTCCCGGACTGTCGACCGGCAGTGTTCGACCCTCGACACGTCGCTGAACCTGCCCGCCACCACAGCAACTCGCGGCAACGTCCTGTCCGACGCGGCCACTGTCTACGACGACCCCGACGCCAGCGGCTGGTCGGCCGTCCAGCAGCCCACCAAGGGCGAACCCACTTGGACCGGCCGCGCCACCGGCTACGCCCTCACCGCCGACTCCAGCGGCGACCGGCTCCCCACCGGTTGGCAGACGACGGCCACCAGCACCTTCGACACTCTGGGCCGTCCCCTGACCGTCACCGACACTGCGGGCCACACCACCTCGACGGCTTACACACCTGCGGACGCGGGGCCGCTCAGAAGCACGATCACCACCGACGTCAAGGGCTACCGGTCCTACAGCTACCTGGATCCCCGACGCGGCCTGTCGCACCTCAAGTTCGACATCAACCTCAAACTGACCGAGCAGAGGTACGACGCGCTGGGACGCCTGACCCAGGTGTGGCTGCCGAACCGCTCGTCGGGTGGCCAGTCGCCGAGTCTGAAGTTCACGTACCACATGGACAAAAGCAAGCCCTCATGGGTGTCCACCTCGACGCTGAACTGGGACGGCGACGCGTACAGGACTAGTTACGCCATCTACGACGCGCTGCTGCGTCCTTTGCAGACCCAGTCGCCGACACCGCAGGGCGGGCGGCTGCTGACGGACACGCGCTACGACACGCGCGGTCTGGCCTACGAGACGCACGCGGACATCTTCGACAGCACCAGCACCCCGAACGGCACCTACTACCGTGTCGCCTCAGGAGCGGCGCCGCTACAGACGGAGATCGTGTACGACGGTGCGGGGCGGCCTGTGACCAGCACCCTCTACACCGGTGGCGTGAAGAAGTGGTCGCAGTCGACGACGTACACCGGTGACTCCACGGCCACCACTGCCGTCGAGGGCGGCTCCGCACAGCGGGCCATCACCGACATCCGCGGCCGCACCACCGAGACCCGCGCATACGAGAGCACGAGCCCGGCCGATGACGACTACGGAACCAGCCCGGGCGCGGCCTACACCTCGACGAAGTTCGCCTACGCCTTGGACGGCCGGCAGACCTCCATCTCTGGCCCGGACGACGCGACGTGGACCTACTCCTACGACTTGTTCGGTCGTCAGGTGAGCTCCGACGATCCCGACAAGGGCACCACAAGCACCGCATACAACGCCCTCGATCAGGTCATCAAGAGCACGGACGCGCGTGGCAAGTCGATCCTTTCGGCCTACGACGAACTGGGTCGGCTCACCGGAACTTGGTCCGGGTCCAAGACAGACGCCAACCAACTGACCGCCTACACGTACGACACCGTGCTCAAGGGCCGGCCCACCACTTCCACCCGCTACGTGGGCGGCAAGACCGGCGCGGCCTATAAGCAGACGATCACCGGCTACGACAGCATGGGTCGAGCCGTCAAGACGCAGCTCGAGCTGCCTGCTTCCGATCCGTTCGTGCAGGCGGGAGAGCCGTCCACGCTGCCCTTCGAGACCCATTACAACGTCGACGGCACTCAGCAGTTCGACAAGGAACCCGCGATGGGCGGGCTTCCGTCCGAAATCACCGGGCTCACCTACGACGACCTGGGCGACGTGACATCTGTAGGCGGCGCTACCGGCTACCTCCGGGACGCGTCCTACTCGGCCCTCTCCCAGCTCGAACAGTTCACTCTCGGCACCGGCGGCACAGGTTCCAAGGATGTCTATGTCACCAACACCTTCGAGGAAGGCACCGGTCGACTGACCCGCAGCCATGTCACGGACCAGACCCACCCGTACATGCTGCAGGACCTCAACTACACCTACGACCAAGCCGGTAACGTCACCGAGATCAGCGACCCGACCACCCTGGGCGGGAGCAGCAGCGCGGACACCCAGTGCTTCGCCTACGACGGCCACCAGCGCCTGACCGGTGCCTGGACCCCCGCCAGCCACGACTGCACCGACGCCCCCGACGCGACCGGCTTGGCCGGGCCGGCCCCCTACTGGAACAGCTACACCTACAACACCGCCGGGCAGCGCACCACTGAGACGGAACACAAGAGCAGTGGCGACGCCACAACCACCTACTGCTACGGCAGCAGCACCCAGCCACACACGCTGACCGGCACGAGCACCACAGCTGACTGCGCCACCCCGAGCCGCACCTACGCCTACGACGCCACCGGCAACACCACCCAGCGTCCCGGGTCCACCGCGACCCAGAACCTGACCTGGTCCCCCGAGGGCAAGCTGACCAAGCTCGACGAGGACGGTCGCAGCACGGACTACCTCTACGGCGCCGGTGGCAGCCTGCTCATCCGTTCCCTGGAGGACGGTGAGCGGATCCTGTACGCCGGCTCCACCGAGTTGCACCTCCGCAGCAACGGCACCACCTGGGCTCAGCGCTACTACTCGGGTGGTGGCACCGCGGTCGCCATGCGCTCCAATGAGTCCGGCACGGAGAAGCTCACCTACCTCACCGCCGATCACCACGGCACCTCCAATCTCGCCCTCAACCCCGACACCGGTCAGACCTTCACCAAGCGGTACACCACGCCCTTCGGCAAGGACCGCGGACAGCCTCTCTACGGCCCCTGGCCCGATGACAAGGGCTTCCTCGGCAAGACACGTGACACCAACACCGGCCTGACTCACGTCGGCGCCCGTGAATACGATCCGGGCATCGGTCAGTTCATCAGCGTCGACCCCGTCCTGAACGCTTCCGCACCCCAGTCGCTCAACGGCTACAGCTACGCAGACAACAATCCGGCCACGAGCAGCGACCCCACTGGACTCTGTGCAGGAATCGACTGTCCCACTCGCCCTGGACCGAACTTCCAAAACACCACGCCAGGTCACGTACCCGGTCCGCCCAAGTTGGCCGGCAACGTCATCTATGCCGGGCAGGGAACCTCAGGAAGCGACGACAGCAGTGACAGCGGTGGAGCTTGGAACTGGATCAAGGGTGTAGGCAGCACTATCGTCGACCAGGCGAAGTCGCTCGTTAAGGCCCCTTATCGAGAGTACGTCGCCGACAAGAAGTGCGTCGTCGACGGCGAAAACTGCATGGGAATGCTCAAGAATCTGCTTCTCAGCGCGGAACCTGGTGCTGGTCTGGCGCCGGCCACAATATCCCGTATCCAAGAGATCTATGGCGATTACGCGAACGGCAGAAGCGACGAAGGCACAGGAAAGATAATCTTCGACGTTGCCATCGTCGCGATAACGCACCGCTTGGTTGCACCTGTAGCCGCCGAGGCAGGGGCAGCTGAGGCCGAGGCTGCCGAATCTGAGGCGAGTGCGGGATCCAGGCTCTGCAGCTGCAAATGCAGCTTCACTCCTTCCACTGCAGTCCTGATGGCCAATGGTCGGGCCAAGCCCATCGGTGAAATCAAGGTCGGAGACAAGGTCGAGTCCGCAAACCCCGGCAACGGTAGGCATCAGGGTCCCCACAAGGTCACTGCCACCCTTGTCAACCACGACTATGACCTAGTCGACCTCCGCATCCGTCGCCCGGACGGCAGTATGGACACCCTTCACACCACTGCCAAGCACCCCTTCTGGGACGAGACGCTCCACGCTTGGGTTGCGGCAGGGGGACTCCGTGTAGGCCACGCCCTCAGTACTGCCGACGACCACCAGGTCCAGGTCGACAAGGTCACCCCGCGATCCGGCGACCGCGACATGTACAACCTCACCGTCGATGACCTCCACACGTACTATGTGCTGGCGGGGGAGACGCCGGTCCTCGTTCACAATTCGACACCATGCACTCCCGCCATCGGTCCTCAGCGTCCCACTGGAGTGGGTGACGACTGGGTGGCGCGGGCAGCTGATAACGGAAAGGGAAGTGTGTGGCAGAAGCCTGGGTCTACCGGAAATGCTGACATGCTTCGCGTGATGAATCCGACCGGAAGGTACCCGAATGGCTATGTGCGTTTCACCAACAAGCATGGCCAGCCGATCGGGCTCGACGGAAAGCCTGGCTCGAAAGCGGATACACATATCCCGATGAATCCTGACGGCACTTATCCGCTTCCGGTGGGGTGGTAGGAATGAACCTGGACCTTCGGGGTCAAGCAGTTACCCGTGTCTGCTTCGACGCGGCTCTCACAGTCCTGACCAGTGGGGATTGTGAACTGCGCGTCGAGACCGAGGCGGTTCTTCAAGTCTCGGCCGGGGACCACGTGCCTTTCGATCCAGAATCCCCGGACGTTGCTGCTCCCCATCTCGTCCGACTGGCCCGTGACGTGATTACTGAGGCTGAGGTGGGAAGAGCCGGGAATCTCGTGATCGAATTCGAAAGCGGCACGAAACTGACTGTCCGGCCGGACGAGGAGTATGAGGCTTGGGGGTTTGTCGGGCCTAAGGGAAAGCGAGTGACCTGCATGCCCGGAGGGGAGATCGCGGTGTGGAGTGGTGAGTGATGTCCGGCCGTAACCGGAAAACCTGATCTTCGCATCGCACCTGCATGCAGGAGCAAATTTGTGGCCCCGTCGGGAGCGTTGCGACGGGGCCACAGAGGTGTCTGACGGCAGTAGTTGACGGCAACGTCAGCGGACGGGTGCTGCGCAAGGCGGTGGTTCGTCTCCGTCGTCGGGCTGGTCGGCGGTCTCAGCGGGGTTACGGAGGGCTTGGCCGAGGAGGTCGATGGCGTCTCGCTGGAGGCGGAGCCGGACGTGGGCGTAGACGGTGGCGGTGACGCCGATGTGGGCGTGGCCGAGGAGTTCCTTGATCACGACGAGTTCGACGCCCTGCTCCAGGAGCAGGGTCGCGGTCGAGTGCCTGAGGTCGTGGAAGCGGATGCGACGGAGTCCGGCCTTGCGGAGGAGCGTGGCGAAGGTGCGGGTGAGGTTGGTCGGGTCGATCGCTCCGCCCTGCGCAGTGGTGAACACCTGCCCGCTGTGTTGCCATGCGGTGCCCTCGGCCTCGCGTTCGCGCTGCTGCTGCTCGTAGTGGAACTTCAGCGAGTGGACGCAGCGGGTGGGGAGGGCGATGCGGCGCTCGGAGGCCCGGGTCTTGGTGGGCAGCGTGGTGAGCCCACCTGCGGTGGTGCGCTGGAGGGTGCGGAGGATGGCGGCGGTGCCCGCATCGAGGTCGAGGTCTTCCCATCGCAGGCCGAGGAGTTCGCCCTTGCGGAGTCCGGTGTGGAGAGCGAGTTCGAACAGCGCGTGCAGCCGGTGACCTTGGGCGGTGGTGAGGAGCTGGCGGGCTTCGTCTGCGGTGAGGGGGTTGAAGCGGCGGGGGCGAGGGGTTCCGGTGCGGACGTTGCGGGCGACGTTGCGCGGGATCTCCTCCTCCCGCACTGCGTGTTCCAAGGCGGACTTGAGTACGGAGTGGATGTAGGTGAGCGTCAGCGGAGAGAGCAGCTTGAAGCAGCACTGGCCGGCGGCGCAGCAGCGGGGTTCGTCGCGGGCCGCGTCGAGGTGACGCGTGCAGCACTGACAGGTGGTGCGGAGCTGGTTGAGCCAGGTGCGGACGTCTTTGGCGGTGAGCTTGGTGAGCTTTTTCCTGCCCAGGCCCGGTATGAGGTACTGCTCGGCGACGGCGGTGTAGCGGGTGTGGGTGGTCTCGCGGAGGTGGTGGACGGCGACGTTCTCCAGCCAGTACGTCAGGTAGGCCGTGAGGCTGCCCTGGGCGGTGACGGCGGGGACGCCGCGGTTGCTGGCGGCGATCTTCTCGGTCAGTTTGGCCAGTGCCTCCGTGCGCGTGCTGCCGTAGACGCGGATGCGTTTGCGGGTGTTGCCGGGGGCGAGGACGTATCCGGCGGCTTCCCAGCGGCGGTCTTTTCGCTGGTAGACGGTTCCGTCGCCGTTGGCGCGGGTGCGGCGGGAGGCGGGGGTGTCTCGGGGTGTGGTCATCAGGCGGCGGCTTCCTGGTCGAGGCGGGTGCGGATGAAGTCGGTGAGAGCGTGGGCGGGGATCCGGCGGGCTCGGCCGAGGGTGAGGGAGGTGAGCTGACGAGAGCGGATGAGGTCGTAGACGGCGGTGCGGCCGAGTTGGAGGCGTTCCATGACCTGGGGGACGGTCAGGAGTTCCGTGCTGGCGGTCACGCGACGGCCCCAGTCCGGACAGCACCGGTCTGGCGATCAGTGGAGTGACCGACCGGGTGACCGGCGCGGTCACCGAAGCGTTCCGAGCGGCGGGTTCGGGTCGGTTGCTCGGGTCGGCTCTGCCGTTTCGCGGCCAGGAGGTCGGCGAGATGTTCGAGTTCGGGCAGGAGGCCGGTTCCGGTGTACTGCCAGTGGGAGATGACCAGGGTCGTGTCGGAGTCCATGTGCTGACCGGCGATGTTGCGGCGACCGGGACGGTGACCGGCGGCCAGATCGGTGGAGTGTCCGGCGCGGTCACCGACCGGACTGCCGTCCGTCTGGCCAGACTGCGTCTCGGCCGACACCGGGGCGGGGGTCTGGGTGTTGGGTTGGCCGGTTCGCCAGGTGGTGCGTTGGGCTCGGAGGTGGGCGAGGGTGGTGGAGTAGTGGCGGGTGCGGGTGGAGAAGTGGCCGCGGAAGCCGAGCATGTGGGCCCATTGACGCAGGCGGAGGTGGGTGTGCCGGCGGTTGGTGGCGAGGTGCCAGGCGGTGTGGATCATGCGGCGGGCGTGGTCGGTGATGTCGTGGGCGGCGAGTTCGGCGAGGAGTCGGAGTCGGCGGTCGAGGGTGCCGGTGGTGGTCTCGGCGCCTTTGGTGGCGTACTTGGCGATGTAGGCGGCGACGTGCCGGTCGGTGACGGGGCCGTCGCCGGTGAAGTCGGTGCCGCGGATCGCGCGGACGTCGATCTGCCGCCCGAACCGGAACACCAACCGCCCTTCCTGGTCTGACCCTTGGGGCTGGGACGAGTGGGTGTCCTTGGCGGGCTGTGGTTGCTTCGGTGGTTCGCCTTCGTGGTGGACGCGGGTGCGTGTGGCGGCGGCGCGTACGGCGTGGTCGAGGAGCTGGGTGGTGGCCCAGACGGGTGGGGTGCTGGTGGGGCCGGTGGGTCCGTCGAGGCGGATGACTGCGTGGAAGTGGACCTGGCCCCGTTTCTGGTACTCGGCGACCTTCGCGTAGGAGAGCGTGGCGTAGTGCCGTAGGTCCCGCTGAGTGAGCCCCGCCGCCTTGGCGATCTCGCGTCGCAGGTGGGTGGTGAAGCGGGCCCACAGGGCCGGGGCGTGCGCGTTCCACAGCACCGCGCCGGTGTAGTCGTAGCGGTCGGGGTCGAGCGGGGTGCCGAGGAGTGGGTCGTCGTCGGGGTGAATATGGCCGCAGTGGCAGCGGCTGGTGTCGGGCTGGTTGTGGACGGGCCCGAAGCCGGGCGCGGTGAGGGTGGCGAAGACACGGGGGTGGGCGGCGACGCTGGTGGGGACGGTCTTGCCGCCGCGCAGTCCGGCGGCGATGAGTTGGTAGGTGTCGTAGCGGTAGACGGTGGAGCAGGCGGGGCAGCGGGTGGCGCGGCGGTTGCCGCAGCGGACCAGCAGTTCGCCCGCCGGGAGCCGGTCGGAGTCGAGGTGGTCGAGGATCTCGCCGGTGGCGCTGTCGAGGTGGGTGCGGTGCCCGGTGAGGCGTATCGGGTGCACACAGCCGCCGAGCGTGCTGATCTGTCGTGCGAGGGGTGCGAGTTGGCCGGTGGCGGCGAGCTTCGCCAGCCTGGCGGTGAGCCTGGCGCGGCGCTCCAGCGCCGACCGCTGACCGGCGGACGCGTCGGTGGTGTTGTGGGTCGGGGTGGTGGTGCCGGCTGGCGCGGTGAACGCCCAGGTGACCGGGATGAAAGTGGCAGCGGGGGATGGGAGTTGGAGCTGTGCGGACATGCGGGAGAGACCTTCGGCGGGAGAAGGAAGAGAGAGGGGACGACGAAGACGGCTTCGTGGCAGCCGGGTTTACCGGCTCACAGGGGAAAGGGGGCGCCGCAGGGCGGGCGTGGGCGCGGGGACCAGGGCCAGCTGGTCCGGGCGGCGGGCACGGTGTTGATCACCGGCGGTGCGTGACGGTAGCACCGCTTCACGGGTGCATTCAAGTGCATCCCTCCTCATTCCTTTCTGTGGGCGGCGGGACGCGGGTAGTGTGAGGCCGGTTTCCGGGTTTGGACGGGCCGGATTCCGGTGGTAGAGGGCGCGAAGGGCGGGGTGAACTGCGGTGACGGTCGTGGGGCGGCGCGGGCGCAGGCCGACGGACAGCGGGGTGAAGCTGACGTTCGAGATGATCGCCGAGACCCTGCGCGAGCGGATCCGCTCGGGTGGGCTGCGGCCGGGTGACGCACTGCCGACGCAGGCCGTGCTGATGCGGGAGTTCGGGGCGTCGAGCCTGACCGTGCAGAAGGCCATGGCCCTGCTGAAGCAGGACGGGTGGGCGGTCTCCCGCCCCGGCAAGGGCGCCTTCGTCGACCACCACGACCACGCCGCCGACGACGCTGATGACCTCGATGGCCCGGAGACGACCGCACCCGTCGGCGGGACGACGGCCCGCGTCGAAGCGCTGGAACGAGCACTGACCGAGGCCGCTCAGCAGATTGCCGACCTCCGCGCCCGCGTCGAGGCCCTGGAGTCGGGCGGCGGCGGGCGGGGCCGCTGACCCGCCGTGCCGGGCGGGCACGGGGCGTGCGTTCAGATTTTCTCTACGAGGTTCAAGGCGGCGCCCGCCCGCCAGAGCTGGCCACCGTCGCCGACCGACCCGCCGTCGGGCGAGCAGCCGACGCCCGCGCGAGGCGCAGGCAGACGGCCAGACGCGGGCGCGAGCGGGAGCTGACTTGGTGCCGCCGGGCGCAAGTTGTGGGCGCTGGATCCCTTGCGTGTCGCACAGCAAGTTGTCGCCCACGACCGTCCTACGGTCGGATCGCAGGCACAGGGCCGACCAGGGGGCCGACCCTTCGCGTACATCGCCAGGCTCACCGAGGGCGGTGGCCGACGTTGCCTCTGGCAGGGGAGCGTGAAGCTCCCGGCCACTCGCCGTCGGCCGGGCTGCCTTCCGTCACGACCCCCGCGCTGCCGGACTGACCGACGCACCAGCCCCGCCGCACGCCGACCGAGGGCCGCCCCGGAAGCCGAGCGCCGAGCCGATGAAAGCATCCGGACCTCCCACGTGCCCGGGGCGGGGCCCTGGATCGGGCAGTCCACCGGCCCAAGGCCGCGCCAACACTCGCGCGGATCGTGGCTGCGGCAGGTGGACAGGAGGTGGAGGGCGATCAGTCGGTGGCTTTGGGGTGTCCGGTGCCTGCGTAGGTGATCCAGGCGGTGCGGTTGGCGTCGTCGACCAGGTACCAGATGCGGCCGCCGCCGGTGACCTCGTACTGCCAGCGCTCCAGCGTCTGTCCCTTCCAGACCGTAGCGCCGAGCTTGCCCTTGAGGCGGTGGTGGCGCTCGGGGTCGTCGGCGGCCCGCGGGGCGGATCGGATCTTGTCGAAGGCGCGGCGGAGGTTGCCTGCGGCGTGGCGGGAGAGATGGTCCCAGCCGTTGGCCGCTTCGGTGTTGGCGAAGCGCAGGTCGAATTCGTCGCCGATCGGGGGTGGGGCCGCGCGGTCACCGCGCTTGGGGCTCACTCGGCGGTCTCGCCTTCGGGTACGGGGACAGGGCCGAGGTCGCCGTCGGGCTCGCGGGTGAGGAAGTCGTGCAGGGCCGGGTCGGCGTAGATCTCGGCACTGTGCCGCCACTGGGCCAGCAGCAGCGCGATGGGAGCCAAGTTCTCCAGCGCAGCAGCCCCGCGGGCAGTGTCCACGAGTTCGCCGAGCATCGCCTCGACGTCGTCCTCCGGGAGGAAGACCGACCAGGGCAGGGCATCAGGCAGGGCCTGTCGCAGTGCGGCGGTGTTCTCGGTGCGGACCAGCCCGGCGAGCAGGCGGGCGGTGAAGTCGACCACGGTGGAGTCCTGCGCCAGCTGGTCGGCGCGAATGAGCGCCAGGTCGCCCGCGTCGCGTCGGCGCAGGCGTAGTGCGCGGACCGCGTCCAGGCGCCGGGCGGTGGCAGCGGGGTGGTGGAGCAGCTCGCTGAAGGGTACGTCCTCGTAGGCCGTCGTCATGACATCCACAGTAGCTCGGATGTCCTGGCTCGGGTAGCGGTCCGGGCGCTGCTCTACAGGTGACCAGAGGGGGGCTGTCGGCGCGTCGCCTCCGACGGGGAGCGAAGCCTGTCCCTCCGAGCGGCGAACCCTTCCCGCCCCGCCCCGGCCCGCACTGCCGAACCGGCGGACGGCCGAGCCGCCGCGGGGCCCAAACCTGCCTGAGGGGTCAAGACTCTTGACGGCAGTAGTGACGGCAACAACCACGAACAACCCAGGCCGAACCCGGACGTCAGCGGACCGCCGAATATCACTTGACCTGCGAAAACGCAGGTAGAGAGAGGTCGCGCTGCACACGTACTATGTACTCGCTGGTCAGACACCGGTACTCGTTCACAACAGCAACTGTGATCTTCCTGAGGGGTACACCTCCTCCCCGGCGCTCAAGGGCGATCCGTATCATCCGGACTCGGTAGCCGGGCGGAGTGCGCAGAACCGGGAGTTGTACGCCGGAACCGTAGGCGATAGGGCGGGCGCCCTTGGGTACAGGCAGAGAATCCCTGCACAGAGGGCTCCGTTCAATTCGCACGGCCAGGTGGTCTTCTCGAATGGGAAGAACTACATCACGCCGGATGTTGACGGGCATAATGTGTCGGGCGGCTGGAAAATGTTCAACCGCAAGGGCCAACGGATCGGTACTTATGACCCAGACCTCAACTACCTCAAGGAATAATCGATTCGCGATCGAAGTGATCGGTGATCCTGCCTCGGAGGGTGGCGTCTCGTCGCCTTCCGAGGCCGCCGGTAGGGTCACAGTCGGGGATTTCTCGGAATCATTCTCGATGGATCTGAGCTTCTGGACTGTGGGCGACTACTCTCGAAGTTGGGAGAGAGCCCTGAGGGAGCTTGAGGTGAGCAAGAATTCGACCTCGTGCCTCATCTCTTCGATCACGGACCCGGAGGCCGCTAACTTCATCTTCTGCTGGCCTATTTACCGGGAAGGGGAAGATGTCTACGTGCAAAACTCGATCATCTTCCTGGATGGCCTCGAAGAGCAGTTTAATCCGCAAGAGCCTTGGCGATATGTCGAGGCTCGGAGCTTGGTTGACGAGGACGGGAACCAAATTTCTGAGTGGTCGACGACCATCTCTCAGGTGCGGCGGTTCCGCGAGTCCATCGGGGGCCAGTAGCTCACGTGCACACGCGAATCTGAAGTCCCGTCAGGCGGCGCCTGGCGGGACTTCAGCGTGGCGTGACGGCAGTAGTTGACGGCAACGTCAGCGGACGGGGGCTGCGCAGAGCGGCGGTTCGTGGCCGTCGTCGGGCCGGTTGCCAGTTTCGGCGGGAGAGCGGAGGGCGTGTCCGAGGAGGTCGATGGCGTCGCGTTGGAGGCGGAGCCGGACGTGGGCGTAGACGGTGGCGGTGACACCGATGTGGGCGTGCCCCAGCAGCTCCTTGATCACGACGAGTTCCACTCCTTGTTCCAGGAGGAGGGTCGCGGTCGAGTGGCGGAGGTCGTGGAACCGGATGCGGCGGAGCCCGGCACGGCGGAGCAGGGTGTTGAAGTGCCGGGTGAGGGTGGATCCTTCGATCGGGGCGCCGTCGGGACGGGTGAAAACGTAGCCGCTGTCCTTCCAGCCCGTACCCGCCGCCTCGCGTTCCTGGAGTTGCCGGTTGCGGTGCTGTTCGAGGGAGCGCAGGCATGGCGTAGGCAGGGCGATTCGCCGTTCGGAGCTCTTGGTCTTGGTCGGGAGGGCGGTCAGGCCGCTGGAGTTGGTGCGTTGCAGTGTGCGGCGGATGCTGGCGGTCCCGCCGGCCAGGTCGAGGTCTTCCCAGCGCAGGCCGAGGAGTTCGCCCTTGCGGAGCCCGGTATGCAGAGCGAGTTCGAACAGCGGCTGCAACCGGTGACCGCTGGTGGCGGTCAGGAAGTTGCGCGCTTCGTCGCCGGTGAGGGGTTCGAAGCGGCGGGGCCGGGGCGTGCCGGTGCGGACGTTACGGGCGACGTTGCGCGGGATCTCCTCCTCACGCACGGCGTGCTCCAGGGCGGACTTGAGCACGGAGTGTACGTAGGCCAGGGTCAGGGGCGAGAGCCGCTTGGAGCAGCACTTTCCGGTGGCGCAGCAGAGGGGTCGGTCACGGGCGGCGTCGAGGCCGCGGGTGCAGCACTGGCAGGTGGTGCGGAGCTGGTTGAGCCAGGTGCGGACGTCCTTGGCGGTGAGCTTGGCGAGCTTCTTCCGTCCGAGGCCGGGGATCAGGTAGAGCCGGGCGACGGCGGTGTAAGTGGACCAGGCCGCGCTTCTGGTACTCGGCGACCTTGGCGAAGGACACCCGCAACACCGCGCGGGCAGCCTTCTGCGTCAGGCCGAGCCGGGTGGCGAGCTCCCGCCGCAGGTAGATCGTGAAGCGCGCCCACAAGGCTCCGGCGTAGGCGTTGAAGAGGACCGCGCCCGCGTAGTCGTACGTCGCCGGATTCAGCGGCGTACCGAGCAGCGGGTCCGTGGGCTCGTGGCGGGTGCCGCAGCGGCAGGGCCGGGCGTCGGGGCGGTTGTGGACGGGGCCGAAGGAGGGGGCGGTGAGGGTAGTGAAGACGCGGGGGTGGGCGCGGACGGTGTCGGGGACGGTCTTGCCGCCGGAGAGGCCGGCGCGGATGAGGTGGTAGGTGTCGGCGGCGTAGAGGCGGGAGCAGGCCGGGCAGCGGGAGGCGCGGCGGTTGCCGCACGCGGTGAGCAGGCTGCCCGTGGGCTCGTCCGAGGAAGTGTAGGAGCGCAGTACCTCGCCGGTCGTGGTGTCGACGGTGGCGCTCTGTCCGGTCAGGCGGACGGGTTCGGTGCAGCCGCCGAGGCGTTCGATCTGCTGCTGTGCGCGGTCGAAGTCGGGGTGATTGACCAGGTGGAGCAGGTCCCGCACGGCGGGGCTTGCCACGTGGCGCAGGTCCAGGGTGACCATTCGGGGCGGGTCCCTTCTGCTCGGGTGGGGCCCGAGCAACAACCAGCTCGTCAGGGAGGCGTGTTGGTGTTGCTCGGGGCATGACGAACCAGCCCCGGGAGCGGGCGTGGGTTCAGCGAGGGGGATGCGGCCGGTGAGGGCCGGGGCTCAGAGCTGAGCGAGTGCGGCGGTGGCCACCGGCAGGGCGACGCCCATACGCGTTCCCAGGTGAGCGGCGCTGATCGGTGAGCCGTGCTCGGCGCGGTGGGTGTCCGCGATGCGCCGGGCCGCGTCCAGCAGGGCGGCCGGCAGGGCCGGGCCGGGGGCGGGACGAGCCGTCTTGGCGACGGCGACCGGTGGAACGGCGGCCGGAGCCGGAGCAGGCTCCAGTTCCTCGGCCGGGGCAGTGACGACGGCCGGGACGGTCGTCGTGGTTGCCGGTTCGGGCGAGGGCGCTTCGTCGGGCACCGGCTCAGGGGTAGGGGTGGGGGCGGTCTCCAGACGCGGGGTGGGGCGGGTGTGGGTGTGGAACTGGGCGAGGAAGGCGGGGCCGACGTGGCCCCAGCCGAGGAGCAGGAGCGGGGCGACGGTGTCCAGGCAGGCCCGTCCGTAGCGTCCGGCCAGCAGCGGTTCGGCGGTGTTCAGGGCGAGGGTAAGCAGCCCGCACAGGTGCAGCAGCCGGGTACCGGCCCGCAACTCCGCCTTGGACACCCCGCGCAGGGTCAGGAACCGCAGAGCGACCAGAAGCCCGACGACGGACAGGTCCACCATGGGCGCGATCAGCGGGGCGATCGGGCGGGGAACGCCGAGTCGCAGGGCGAGCGCCCAGACGTTGCCGAAGGAGAAGACGAAGGCCAGGGCCGCGATGACCGCCATGACCACGGTCACGGTGCGCCGGGTGAACCGTTCCTCCGCCATGGGTTCAACCTCTCTTCCAGTACAGGGCGTTCACGGCTGTTTGGTGAGCGGGGGCAGGGGCGTGGTCGTCCGGCCGGTCGTGTGGAGCAGGGCGTCCAGGAGGAGGGCCGGGTCGGCGGTCAGGTGTGAGGTGTTCTCGGCGACGCGGGCAGCGTCGGCGTCGGAGACGTAGGGGGTGCGGATGCGGGTGTAGCCGGGGCGGCCCTGCATCGCCATCACCGCAACGCCGACGTAGGCGGGGTCCTGCAAGGTGACCGGGCTGGCGTCGGGCCAGTTGCGGATGTCCTCACCGAGTGCGGCCACCGCGGCTTCCACGGTCTTCTGCGCGAAGGACAGCCCGATGGGGCACACGTCGCGGATGAAGGTGGGAATCGCGTCGCCGGTGGTCTTCTGGCTGATCAGGATCACCAGGATGCCGACGCTGCGGCCCTTCTTGACCAGGTCCTCCACCAGCCGGGCGTTCTCCGCCGTCAGCGCGGCCAGCCGTTTCGTGGTGGCGTCGCTGCCTTTGTACTCGCGGAAGTACGTGTGCGCTTCATCGATGATCAGGACCGTGAGCGGCCACTCCGGTGACGGGCCGACGTGCCACATGTTCTTCACGCCCAGCACGTCACGGATGACCGCAGAGCGCCGCCTGCGCAGTTCCACCAGCCGCTTGAACAATGCGTTCGCCTCGTCCAGGTCGTCACCGCAGAACGCGAACATCCGCTTGACCAGGTCGGCGTAGTCGCCCTCCGAGGCCCGCGACACCTTCCCGTCCGCCGTCACGATCTGCACGGCCGCCGACGGTGCGAAGTCGCAGACGAACTTGTTGACCCCCGAGGTCTTGCCCGCACCGGGAACGCCGGCCACAGTCACCCCGGGCACATTGGCCAAGGAGACGCACACCCGGGCGGCGTACTCGTCCACGCCCAGCTCCCAGCGTGTGAGGTCCACGGGCGGGCGGCCGGTGGGCCGGTGCGTGGTCGGCGTGGTCAGAGGGTCAGAGCGCACGCCCCGGATCACCACCTTGCCGGGACCGTCCGGCAGCACCGACACCCGCGTGCACCGCCAGGCGTCCGCCAGGAACCGCGCCGACTTCTGGTACTCCTCCAGTCCCACCTGCGGCAGCGTCCGGGCCCGTACGATCACGCCGTACGGGTCCGGCTTGACCTTGATCTTCGGAGTCAGCACCCGGGGCGCGGGGGTGGTGCCGTTTTTTTGCGCGGTGATCTGCGCCAGCAGGCTCGGGGTCTTGTCGGTAACCGTCAGCCCCGCCATCCGCGCCAGGCGCACCCAGCCCCAGCGGACCCGCACGGCCTGCCGCAAGCTGACCCGCGTGCCCCGGTCGGCCCGCACATAGCGGACCACCGTCCACACCAGCCACGCACTGACCAGCACGGCCGCGATCAGCAGTGCGTCCGGCCCGTACCCCGTCACCGCTTCCACGTCAGAACCTCCGCTTCGTGTATCAGGCGGAGCAGGTGGGCCAGGTCCAGGCGGGCCGCGCGCTCCGGACTCAGGCCGAGCAGATCGAGCACCGCAGGCGTGACGGCGAACGTGGCCTTGCCCTCGGTCCCCGGCAGGGGCCGGAGCGGGTGAAACTCCCGCTCCGGCGCGGGGTGTTCGAAGCGGATCACTGAGCCGCCTCCACCGTCACCAGCTCCAGACGGGCGGCCCGGTAGGCGACGCCGTCGGAGAGCTGCCCGTTGAAGATCCGCGCCCACGGGGTCGCAAACAAGTCGACGGGCCGCACCATCGCTCCCGGCTTGAGCCCGGCCGCCAGCCCGGTTTCCGGGACGGTGATCTTCAGGACCTCGGCCCGGCCGTCCTCCATGAGCATCGCGGTCACCGTGTACAGCGACGCCCCGGTCTCCCGGTCGGTGGCGATCTCCCCGGTCTGCTGGTCCTTGATCTTCAGCGCCGGTTCGGTGCCCGCGATGCACACCGCCGACGGCAGCAGGGCAACGCGGATTCGAGTCATGGCCATGCCATCACACCCTTTGCTCGGTGGAGTCGCTTGATCGACTCACCATGACCATAGCGGTACGCCCGCTACACGCGCAACGGTCGATTCGTATCGCTACGCCGATACGTCTGGAACGCCGAGGACGCCCGGGTGTGCCGCGAGTACGGACGCCGCTACCCTCGTGCCATGAAGCTGCCCCTGGGAGAGGACCCCCGGCCGCCGTACGTCCAGGCCGCCGACGTCCTGCGCGCCGCCATCCACGACGGCGAGCTACGCCCGGGCGAGCGCCTCCCCGCCGCGCGCGAGCTGCAACGACGTTTCGGCATCGCCAGCTCCACGGTCCAAAACGCCCTGCGACTCCTCAAGCGCGAGGGGCTGATCTACTCCGTCCTCGGCCGGGGCAGCTACGTCCGCACGCAGGAGGCGCCGGCCGAAGGGGAGCTGGAGGCCGCAGCGGAAAGCGAAGCAACTGATCCCGGCGAGTCCGATCCCGCGTACACCGGTCTCGGTGATCTCCAGCGTGGCTGGCAGGCCGACGACAGCCCCGCTGACGATCCCCGCCCCCCGTACGTGCGGACCGCAGACGAACTCCGTAAGCAGATCAAGGACGGCCGGCTCGCGCCCGGTGCCAAGCTCCCCTCCGCCCGCGACCTGCAAGCCCAGTACGGCATCGCCAACTCCACCGCGCAGAACGCCCTGCGGGTCCTCAAGGAGGAGGGCCTGATCTACTCCGTGCAGGGCCGGGGCGTCTTCGTCCGCCAGCTCAGCCCGCGCGACCAGTTCCTCAAGCGCTACAACGAGGGACTGGAGGGGATGGCCGCCCAGCATCGGGCAGACAAGGAAGCGGTACGACTCAGCGGCAAGACCGACGACGAAGTAGCCGCCGAACTCGCCGCCGCCGAGGAACGGTTCACCAAGGCCAGCACCGAATTCGAAGCCGCCACCACCCACCGCGACGCCATGCGCGCTGTCATGGAGCAACGCAAGCGCCTCAGCGGCAACTACACGCCCGAAGAGACCGCCGCCAAGGCCCAGCGCCTCCACGACCGGCTGAACGAAAGCAGACGCCGACGCTGAACCGGCCACACCCGGCGAAGCAGCAGAAAGCGCGGCACAGGGTGAGCTGTTCAGAGTTTCTTTACTTGATCAAGGCGGCCCGCTGGCGCGGGCCGCGCGCGCTCCGGCCCTGCGGGGCCGCCGCCCGCTCCTGTCTCCGCCCCGCTTGCCGTCGGCCCCGCCGGTCCGGGCGTGCAAGAGCCAGCACAACAAGCCACCTGGGGCTCTGCCCCAGACCCCGGCCCTCCCTCCGAGGGGCATCGGGGCCGAATGTCGGGTGCGGATTCGTCGTGGCGTGCGGTCGGGTCGCGGGTGGGGGGTCCCTCGTCGCCGGTCACCGGAGGCGTACCAGGAACCCCCGGGGGCCGCCAAGGCCGAGCGCACGCGTCACGGAGTGAGCCTTGGCGGCCCCCGGGGAACCCTGGTCCGGCAAAGCTGCCCGACCGACGAGGGACCCCACCCGCTCAGGCAAGGCTTGTGCCGGAGCCGGGCCCCGCGCGGGGGTGGTGATCGCTCCGTGGCGGGTATCTGCCGGATAGCCACCGGTTGATGCGCCCGTCCGGCGTACCGTGGCGCTGGAGGTGGTGAGCGAATGGCTACGGAACTCGCGGAGCTGGCGGACAACGTCCGCAAGTACCGGCGTCGGGCCGGGATGAGCCAGGAGGAACTGGCCCACGCCGCAGGCGTGTCGCCGGGAACAGTGCGCAAGGTCGAGCAGGGTGGAACGGTCCGCATGGAGACGCTGCACACCCTGGCCCGCGCACTGGAAGTGACCACGGCAACGCTGCTGGCTCCGGACGCTCCGCAACCGGTGCGCCGAACCGAGGACAGGAACCGCGTCAACCTCATCGAGCTGCGGGCCGCCCTGACCCCGCCGGTCGGGCTGGCCGATGCGGGCGGCGAGGCCGACGTGGAGGAGCCGAACGTACGTCGCTTCCGCCGGGCGGTACGCGATGGCGCGGTGCTGTACCACTCCGACAGCTACAAGAGCGTCGCCTCCCAACTCCCCGGACTCCCACGGGACGCCAACAGCGCGGTCGCCTATTACGACAGTGGCGGAGAGCACCGCCAGGCGCTTCTGGCCCGAGCCGAAGCTCTGCAACTGGCCGGACGGTATTTGACACAGGTCCGGCAGTACGACCTCGGCTACACCGCCCTGGCCGGGGCGATCACCGACGCCCGCCATGCCGCAGACACCCTCACCGCAGCATCCGGCGTGATCGGCATGTGCTGGCTGCTCCTGCGCCAAGGCCGACTTGACGAAGCGGAAACCCTTGCCGCCCAGACCGCCGACATGGTCGAGCCGAGGCTGTCCAGGGCGACCCCCGACGAATGCGCGGCGTGGGGCTGGCTGGCGCTACGGGCTGCGGCTGCCGCAGGCCGCAACAATCGCCCCCAGGAGGCTGGCCATTACCACCGCGTGGCCACCACAGCGGCATCAGCGGTGGGGCGGGAGCACACCGGCTCGTTCTTCCGGCACTGGACGACCTTCGGTCCGCTGACGGTCGGCATGAAGGGTGTGGAGGACGCCATGGTCGTAGGGGACGCGCGTACCGTCGTACGCAAGGCTGGCGAGGACGCACTGTCGCCTAAGGCATGGAAGAGCACTGGGCGGCCGAGTGACGACAACTGGAACCGCCATCGCATGGACGTAGCACGCGCCCACGCTCGGACCGGCGACCTGACCGAGGCCATGGACGAGCTGACGGGAGTACGCCGAGCATCCCCCCAGTGGCTCCAGCATCAGCATGTGGCCGCCGAGACCATGCAGGAGATCCTGAAGAAGCGCAAGCGCACCCTCACCACCGAGATGCGTGACATGGCCTCCTACCTGGGCGTCGTCGGATAGCTACCACGCAGCATAGCAATTCACGCACCCTGCGTCGCGAACTGCCCTGGCTCATACATGGAGTGACAGCCAGTCAGCTCCTACGGTCACCGTGTCCCTATCAGCGACCCAGCCGGGGGTGCACGGTGACCAAGCCCAGGAGTGACGCGGACCGCATGCGGCGCCGGGATCTGTACGACGCGGCGGCAGGCGTGGCCGGCCCTCGCTTACTGCCGTGGACCACCCCGGACGGGCGCCCCTGCTATCTCAGCACCGACGGCAGGGGCTACCTGTCGACGCTCGCCGACAGCATCGAAGCCGTCCAACTCGGCATGGGCGAGGAACTGCTGGAACATGTCCCGCGAAGTCGTGGCCCCCGGCGCGCGCGAGCTCTGTCGGCCACCGAGTACCGCTGGCTGGCTTCCCGGCTGGCCGAAGCCCTCACCGACGCGCTCCGGGTGGCCGAATCGCGAGGACAGCGCATCCCGGACCCGGAGGAAAGGGCGGCCGAACATGCCTGACATCGCAGCTACCGGCACGCCGGCCCGGAAGCGCTACCGCTTCCGCGAGTACCACGTGACCGCCGTCGTGGACCCCATGACCCTGCCCACCTTCGCGGCCGTCTGCGTCACCGGCGAAGACCACGACTGCGGCGCCACCTCCGGCGAACTCCACGCCGAGGAGGAGCTGACACGCTGGATCGCCGAGCACTGCGCCGAGACCGGCCACGACTTCTACCACCGCACCACCCGTGCCACCCTCCGCGCCGAACCCGGCGCCTGGCAGTGAACGCCCCCGCCGCCGTCAGCACCCTTGACGGCAGTAGCGACGGCAACAACCACGGATTTCCACGCACAACCACGGACGCCAGCGGAACGCAAAACCCACGCTGACCAGCGAAAAAGCAGGTAGAGGGGTGCTGCGTAGCACACGTACTATGTGCTGGCGGGGCAGACTCCGGTCCTCGTTCACAATAGCAATGGAGCTTGTGGTGTTACCGGTATCTCCAACCTGCACGGAAAGAGTTTGACTGACGCCGAGCAGGACATGTTTGGTCAAGGCTTCTCGTTCACGTCGGAGACCAAGGGTGGATATCGCCGCTATGACCACCCTGACGGCAGTCAGATCTGGATCAGGCCGAACGGCGAAGTACAGAGGCTCGGCCCCTCGATTGATCCTGGTCCGAACCAAAAGAACTACCGTCAGAGGTACGGCCCGGATGGGCAGGTAACGCAGGAGCATTCCACGGGAGAGATGGTGGTTCGGTGAGCTCACTTCAGACGTTTCTCGAAGCCGCCCCGGGTTGCCGGGGGTACTTCCTGGACCGCCTCTCGCTAGAGCGTATCGACGACGTCGACGCGCTGGAGATGGGGCTCCGCTGGGGGCCCGAGAAGCCGGATATGACGCTCGCTTTTCGTGACGTCTACTTTTGCTCGATTGAGCGGCCTCCGGGTCCTGGTGACGCGCCGCTGGATCAAGTGACGGCAGCACTTCTTGAGCCGAGCGATTCACCTTGGCCTGAAGGGCTGGCTCTCGAACTGATCCGCTCATCGTCACTCCCGGCGTTGATCTGGTTCCGAGCGGAAGGGCCGGTTCAAATCAGTGTGCTAGCTGCGATCGCAAGCGTGTCGCTTGAGATCATGTGAGCGACCGCAAATCTGAAGCCCCGCCAGGCAGCGCCTGGCGGGGCTTCAGCGTGAGGTGACGGCAGTAGTTGACGGCAACGTCAGCGTACGGTGGCTCCGCACAGTGGCGGGTCGTCGCCGTTGTCGCGGGTCGACTCGTCGTTGGCAGGGCCGTCAAGAGCGGTGCTGAGAGTGTCGATGGCGTCTCGCTGGAGGCGGAGTCGGACGTGGGCGTAGATGGTGGCGGTGACGCCGATGTGGGCGTGGCCGAGGAGTTCCTTGATCACGACGAGTTCGACACCCTGTTCCAGGAGCAGGGTCGCGGTCGAGTGCCGGAGGCCGTGGAAGCGGATGCGGCGGAGGCTGGCCTTGCGGAGAAGCGTGGTGAAAGCGCGGGTGAGGTTGGTCGGGTCGATCGATCCGCCCTGCGCAGTGGTGAAGACGTGCCCGCTGTGCTGCCACGCGGTGCCTGCTGCCTCGCGCTCGCGCTGCTGCTGTTCGTGGTGGCGCTTTAGCGACTGGACGCAGCGGGCGGGGAGAGCGATGCGGCGTTCAGAGGCCTGGGTCTTGGTGGGCAGCGTGGTGAGCCTGCCTGTGCTGGTGCGCTGAAGGGTGCGGCGGATGGCGGCGGTGCCCGAGCCGAGGTCGAGATCTTCCCAGCGCAGGCCGAGGAGTTCGCCCTTGCGGAGTCCCGTATGGAGGGCGAGTTCGAACAGCGCGTGCAGCCGATGCCCCTGGGCCGTGGTGAGGAGGCGGCGGGCTTCGTCGGTGGTGAGGGGTTCGAAGCGTCGGGGCCGGGGCGTGCTGTCAGCACGACACCCCGGTCGCGCCAGCCCGGCCCGGCACCCCGCGGGAGCGCGTGGGCCAGGGCGCGGGTGAGTCCGACACGGTCAGCGATCTTCCGCAGCAGCACCACCCATGCATGCCCGACGAGGCGCTTGCCGTCGGCCCGCACGTCGAGCCGGTGATCCCATTCGGTAGCCTGCACCTGTCGGGTGCCTCTCCCTCGCGACGGTTTTGATCTAGTCAATCCAGATCATCGCAGGTGAGAGGCACCCTTCCTCTGTCGGGGCATCAGGTCGTCGTCGTAGCTGAATTCACGAGGTCGGTGCACTGCTGAACCAGATCGACCACGCGAAGTTCCTCGTCGAGGAGAAGGACGCGCACTACATCGCCGTACTCACGGCCAACCACCCGCGCCTGCACAGGCACGTCAAGGGCCTGGCCTGTAAGGAGGTGCCAGTGCGGGAGTTTCGCTGTCAGGGTCGCCCTACGGAATCCCCAGCTCGAAGATGACGTAGTGGGCGTACCAGCCGGAGGTGATCGCGGCGGTGGTGAAGAAGACGGCCAGGGTCCAGCGGTTGAGGCGGGTCATGGCGGCGGCGGGGGCGAGGAGGAGGGGGAAGGCGGGGAGCAGGTAGCGCATGGTGTTGCCGAACATCTGCTGGGTGCCGAGCACGGTGATGACGCTGGCCAGGGTGTAGGCGACGAGGACCAGGGGCGGCCGCTTTCGGAGCATCAGGGCGATGAGCACGGGCAGGGCCAGCACCAGCTGGAGGGAGAGCAGGTCGGCGGTGGCGAAGGCGAAGAGGTAGTCGTGGCGGCCGACGGCCTGGTTGCGCAGGACGTCGAAGGTGTAGGCGCCGAAGTCGAAGTAGTGGGCCCAGCCCTCGCGCTGCAGGACGAAGTACGCGGTGAGCTTGCCGGTGCTCAGGCCCACCCAGGCCACGTAGGAGAGCAGGCCGAGCGGTGCGACGAGGATGGCGTACAGGGGGCCCGAGACGCCGTGTTCGCGGCGGGTGTCGCGGCGGGCGAGTGCCAGGAGGGCGGCGAGTCCGACGGCGCCGATGAGGGCGGCGGAGGTGGGGCGGTTCAGTCCGGCGAGGAAGGCCAGCAGGCCGGCGGTCTCCCAGCGGCGCTTCATCACGGCGTAGCAGGTCCATGCGGCCAGCGCGACGAACACGGACTCCGAGTACACGGCCCACTCGACGCCCGCGCCGGGCACGACGGCCCACAGGCCGGCTGCGATGGTGCCGGCCCGGGCGCCCGCCAGCAGTTTGACCACGGCGTAAATGCCGGCGGCGGCGACGAAGGAGGAGAGGACGGACACCAGGATGGCCGAGCCGTACAGGCCGAGCCCGGTGACCTCCGACACCAGTCTGATCAGGGCCGGGAAGAGGGGGAAGAAGGCGACGGAGTTCTGCTTGACGGTGAACAGGCCGCCTGAGGCGAGGCGTTCGAGGCGCGGCTGGTAGCCGTGCTGGGCGACCTGGAGGTACCACCAGCCGTCCCAGGTGGCCAGTACGTCCCACCAGTGGGCGCCGCCGCCGAACCGCGGGGCCTTCTTGTGGAAGTCCCCGGCGTACTCCAGCAGGCAGGCGAAGACGATCAGGCCGGTGAGCTTGGCGGCGCCGTAGAGGCCGAGCGGGGCGAGGTAGGGGCGGGCGCCGGCGGGCAGGCGGGGCCGGGTCCACCGGTTCGGGGTCCACCGGCTCGGGCGGGGCCACTTGCGCGGTCGGGTGGCGGTCGCCGTCGACGTCCGGTCCGCCGCATGCGGATCGGGCACCGGTGAGCCTGATGAGGGTGCGGCCGAGGCCGCCGTGCCTGGGCCCGACGGGCCGGGTGTGGGGCAGGCGGAAGCCGAGGGGTCGGGTTCCGTGGGGTCGGGCACGTCGTTGTTCGTGCCGGCCGTGTTTCCGGCCGCACTGGTGTCCATGGCTGTCGCCCCCCGAAGCTCCCCGGAACCCCCGCGTCCCCCGCAGTCGTCGTGGCCGCCGCGGTCGTGCGGGCGGACGGCTGTGGGGGAGCTGTCCTCACATACGATCGCACTAGAGTCGCACACGCGGAGCGGGAACAGGGGAGGGGCGGGTGACCGCAGCAGTGGACACGGCGACGGAGCTGTCGGTCGTCATACCCATGTACAACGAGGAGGAGGCGCTGCCCGCCCTGGTGACCAGGGTGCGGCCGGTGCTGGCGGGGCTGGGGGTGCCTTACGAGGTCGTCGCGGTGGACGACGGCAGCAGTGACCGCACGGCCGAGCTGCTGGCCGCGTTCCGCCTGGGCTGGCCCGAGCTGCGGGTGATCGGGCTGCGCCGCAACTCCGGGCACCAGGCCGCCCTCACCGCCGGCCTGGACCGGGCCACGGGCGCCTACGTGGTCAGCCTGGACGCCGATCTGCAGGACCCGCCGGAGAAGATCCCGGACATGCTCGCCCTGGCGCGCGGCGAGAACCTCGACATCGTCTACGGGGTCCGGGCCGACCGCAGCAGCGACAGCGGGTTCAAGCGCTGGACCGCCGGCTTCTACTACCGCCTCATGCGACGGCTGGCGGGGCCGTCGGTGCCCGCCCAGGCCGGCGACTTCCGGCTGCTGAGCCGGGCCGCCGTGGACGCGCTCAAGGAGCTGCCGGACCAGCAGCGGGTGTACCGGCTCCTGGTGCCCTGGCTGGGCTTTCCCAGCGGGCAGGTCGGTTACGAGCGCGCGCCGCGCACGGCGGGCCGGACCAAGTACCCGCTGCACCGGATGGTGCGGCTGGCGGTGGACAGCATCACCGGTTTCTCCGCGGCGCCGCTGCGGCTGGCGACCTGGCTGGGTGCCGGCGCCTTCCTGGTCTGCCTGGCGCTGCTGGTGTACACGCTGACCGCCTACGCCCTCGGCCGGACCGTGCCCGGGTGGACATCCCTGTTCACCGGCGTGGTGTTCATCGGGGCGGTGCAGCTGATCTGCGTGGGGCTGCTCGGCGAGTACGTCGGCCGGATCTACACGGCGGTGCAGAACCGGCCCACGTACTTCGTGGGCCACGACACGGCGGAGGGTGATGGGCGGGCGGCGCCCGCCTGCGGCAGGGCGCCTGGCACCGGTGGGGCGCCTGCTACCGGTGCGGCCACCGCTCCTGGTGCGCCCGCCGCCGGAGCGGCCCCGGTCCCCGGTGCGGCCGACCCCGGTGAGGCCCCGGTGGCGGATGCGGCCGCCCAGACCCAGACCCAGACCCCGCCCCCGTCGCCCTCCCCCCAGGTGCCCCGCAGCCGCGCGGGGCGCTGACGCGGGGCCTGGCGCAGGGTCTGAGGCAGCGCGCTGACGCGGGGGCGTCGAGGCGAGGCATTGAGGGGTGCGTCAAAACGGGGCACTATAGGGCACTACGGGTGCAGCTGCCGGTCCCGCCCATTTGTTTTGACCGAAGCGAATGAGGTAGGTACGCTCGGACCTTGTGCCTGGGGTGTGCCCTGGCGCTCGTGCGTGCCTAGAACCGCACGGGGTCGGAGACCGGCCACCGTAATCTGCGCTTCCTTCTGCCTCGCGGCGGGAGTCCGCGCGATTCGACACACCCGACCGCGTGGGTCGGAGACGTTCCAGGTTAGCTGTACCTATCGGCACACAGAAACCGGAGAAGTAGTGCCTACGATCCAGCAGCTGGTCCGCAAGGGCCGGCAGGACAAGGTCGAGAAGAACAAGACGCCCGCACTCGAGGGTTCCCCTCAGCGCCGGGGCGTCTGCACGCGTGTGTTCACGACCACCCCGAAGAAGCCGAACTCGGCCCTGCGTAAGGTCGCGCGTGTGCGTCTGACCAGCGGGATCGAGGTCACCGCTTACATTCCGGGTGAGGGACACAACCTGCAGGAGCACTCCATCGTGCTCGTGCGCGGCGGCCGTGTGAAGGACCTGCCGGGTGTTCGCTACAAGATCATCCGCGGCTCCCTCGACACCCAGGGTGTCAAGAACCGCAAGCAGGCCCGCAGCCGCTACGGCGCCAAGAAGGAGAAGTAAGAATGCCTCGTAAGGGCCCCGCCCCGAAGCGCCCGGTCATCATCGACCCGGTCTACGGCTCTCCTCTGGTGACCTCCCTGATCAACAAGGTGCTGCTGAACGGCAAGCGCTCCACCGCCGAGCGCATCGTCTACGGCGCCATGGAGGGCCTGCGCGAGAAGACCGGCAACGACCCGGTCATCACGCTGAAGCGCGCTCTCGAGAACATCAAGCCGACCCTCGAGGTCAAGTCCCGCCGTGTCGGTGGCGCCACCTACCAGGTGCCGGTCGAGGTCAAGCCCGGCCGCGCCAACACCCTGGCGCTGCGCTGGCTGGTCGGTTACTCCCGCGCCCGTCGCGAGAAGACCATGACCGAGCGTCTGCTCAACGAGCTCCTCGACGCGTCCAACGGCCTCGGCGCCGCTGTGAAGAAGCGCGAGGACACCCACAAGATGGCCGAGTCCAACAAGGCCTTCGCGCACTACCGCTGGTAGTCGCTTCCCCATCGAGAACCGAGAGAAGACTGAAGCCTTATGGCTACCACTTCACTTGACCTGGCCAAGGTGCGCAACATCGGCATCATGGCCCACATCGACGCGGGCAAGACGACCACCACCGAGCGGATCCTGTTCTACACCGGTGTCTCGTACAAGATCGGTGAGGTCCACGACGGCGCTGCCACCATGGACTGGATGGAGCAGGAGCAGGAGCGTGGCATCACGATCACCTCTGCTGCCACCACCTGCCACTGGCCGCTGGAGAACGTCGACCACACGATCAACATCATCGACACGCCGGGTCACGTCGACTTCACCGTTGAGGTGGAGCGCTCCCTGCGCGTGCTCGACGGTGCCGTGACGGTGTTCGACGGCGTCGCCGGCGTCGAGCCCCAGTCCGAGACGGTGTGGCGTCAGGCGGACCGCTACGGCGTTCCGCGTATCTGCTTCGTCAACAAGCTCGACCGTACCGGTGCCGAGTTCCACCGCTGCGTCGACATGATCACCGACCGCCTGGGCGCCCAGCCGCTCGTCATGCAGCTGCCGATCGGCGCCGAGGCGGACTTCAAGGGCGTCATCGACCTGGTGACCATGAAGGCTCTGGTGTGGTCCGCCGAGGCGACCAAGGGCGAGATGTACGACACCGTCGACATCCCGGCCACGCACGCCGAGGCCGCCGAGGAGTGGCGCGGCAAGCTGCTCGAGGCGATCGCCGAGAACGACGAAGAGGTCATGGAGCAGTACCTGGAGGGCGAGGAGCCCTCCGTGGAGCAGCTCTACGCCGCGGTCCGCCGTATCACCATCGCCTCCGGCAAGGGTGACGGCACCACGGTGACCCCCGTGTTCTGCGGTACCGCGTTCAAGAACAAGGGCGTCCAGCCCCTGCTCGACGCGGTCGTGCGCTACCTGCCTTCTCCGCTCGACGTCGAGGCCATCGAGGGCCACGACGTCAAGGACCCGGAGAAGACCATCGAGCGCAAGCCCTCCGACGAGGAGCCGCTGTCGGCGCTGGCGTTCAAGATCATGAGCGACCCGCACCTCGGCAAGCTCACCTTCATCCGCGTGTACTCCGGCCGTCTGGTGTCCGGCACCCAGGTGCTGAACTCCGTGAAGGGCAAGAAGGAGCGCATCGGCAAGATCTACCGCATGCACGCGAACAAGCGTGAGGAGATCGACTCGGTGGGCGCCGGCGACATCATCGCCGTCATGGGTCTGAAGCAGACCACGACCGGTGAGACGCTGTGCGACGACAAGTCCCCGGTGATCCTGGAGTCCATGGACTTCCCGGCGCCGGTCATCCAGGTCGCCATCGAGCCCAAGTCGAAGGGCGACCAGGAGAAGCTCGGCGTCGCGATCCAGCGCCTGGCCGAGGAGGACCCGTCCTTCCAGGTCCACTCGGACGAGGAGACCGGCCAGACCATCATCGGCGGCATGGGCGAACTGCACCTCGAGGTGCTGGTCGACCGCATGAAGCGCGAGTTCAGGGTCGAGGCCAACGTCGGCAAGCCGCAGGTCGCGTACCGCGAGACGATCCGCAAGTCGGTCGAGAAGGTCGAGTACACCCACAAGAAGCAGACCGGTGGTACCGGTCAGTTCGGTCGGGTCATCATCGCCGTCGAGCCGATCGAGGGCGGCGACGCCTCGTACGAGTTCGTGAACAAGGTGACCGGTGGCCGCATCCCGAAGGAGTACATCCCTTCGGTGGACGCCGGTGCGCAGGAGGCCATGCAGTTCGGCATCCTCGCGGGCTACGAGATGACCGGCGTGCGCGTCACGCTGCTCGACGGCGCCTACCACGAGGTCGACTCCTCCGAGCTCGCCTTCAAGATCGCCGGTTCGCAGGCCTTCAAGGAGGCCGCGCGCAAGGCCAGCCCCGTGCTGCTCGAGCCGATGATGGCCGTCGAGGTCACCACGCCCGAGGACTACATGGGCGACGTCATCGGCGACATCAACTCCCGCCGTGGCCAGATCCAGGCCATGGAGGAGCGGGCCGGTGCCCGCGTCGTCAAGGGCCTCGTGCCCCTGTCGGAGATGTTCGGCTACGTCGGCGACCTCCGCAGCAAGACCTCGGGTCGCGCAAGCTACTCGATGCAGTTCGACTCCTACGCCGAGGTTCCGCGGAACGTCGCCGAGGAGATCATCGCGAAGGCCAAGGGCGAGTAACGCACCGCGTTCACACGCCTTAGGCTTGACTCCGGAGCCTTGAGGGGCATTCCTCCGCAAACGCGGACGGAATGCCCCGGGTTCCGGGCCTTGACAGCAAAGATCACCTGGCGCCGATGAAGTAAGGCGTACAGAACCACTCCACAGGAGGACCCCAGTGGCGAAGGCGAAGTTCGAGCGGACTAAGCCGCACGTCAACATCGGCACCATCGGTCACATCGACCACGGTAAGACCACCCTCACGGCGGCCATTACCAAGGTGCTGCACGACGCGTACCCGGAGCTCAACGAGTCGACCCCGTTCGACAACATCGACAAGGCTCCCGAGGAGCGCCAGCGCGGTATCACCATCTCCATCGCGCACGTCGAGTACCAGACCGAGGCGCGTCACTACGCCCACGTCGACTGCCCGGGTCACGCGGACTACATCAAGAACATGATCACCGGTGCCGCCCAGATGGACGGTGCCATCCTGGTGGTCGCCGCCACCGACGGCCCGATGCCGCAGACCAAGGAGCACGTGCTCCTGGCCCGCCAGGTCGGCGTGCCGTACATCGTCGTCGCCCTGAACAAGGCCGACATGGTGGACGACGAGGAGATCATGGAGCTCGTCGAGCTCGAGGTCCGTGAGCTGCTCTCCGAGTACGAGTTCCCGGGCGACGACGTCCCGGTCGTCAAGGTCTCCGCGCTCAAGGCCCTCGAGGGCGAGGAGAAGTGGGCCCAGTCGGTCCTGGAGCTGATGAAGGCCGTCGACGAGTCGATCCCGGAGCCGGAGCGCGACGTCGACAAGCCGTTCCTCATGCCGATCGAGGACGTCTTCACCATCACCGGTCGCGGTACGGTCGTCACCGGCCGTATCGAGCGCGGTGTGCTCAAGGTGAACGAGGAAGTCGAGATCATCGGCATCAAGGAAGAGAAGACCAAGACCACGGTTACGGGCATCGAGATGTTCCGTAAGCTGCTGGACGAGGGTCAGGCCGGTGAGAACGTCGGTCTGCTTCTCCGCGGTGTCAAGCGCGAGGACGTCGAGCGCGGCCAGGTCATCATCAAGCCGGGCACCGTCACCCCGCACACCGAGTTCGAGGCCCAGGCCTACATCCTGTCGAAGGACGAGGGTGGCCGCCACACCCCGTTCTTCAACAACTACCGCCCGCAGTTCTACTTCCGTACCACGGACGTGACCGGCGTCGTGCACCTCCCCGAGGGCACCGAGATGGTCATGCCGGGCGACAACACCGAGATGCGCGTCGAGCTGATCCAGCCCGTCGCCATGGAGGAGGGCCTGAAGTTCGCCATCCGTGAGGGTGGCCGGACCGTCGGCGCCGGCCAGGTCACCAAGATCACCAAGTGAGCTTCCGCTTGCTTGAGGGTCGGTCGACCTGAGGCCTGAGCGGCCGTCACGGCCGCTGAGACCGTGGCCTGTGAGCGGTGGCCTGCGAGGCCGTCGCTCGTGAGGCCTGGAGGGGCCCGTACGACATCCGTCGTACGGGCCCCTTCGTGTGTGTGCGGCTGCCCGGCGTCAGTACGGCTGCCCGGCGTCCCGGGTGTCGTTCGTAAGGGTTCGGTCACGGGGTGCGTGTTCGGGTGGGTGTTCCGCAACCGGTCGGGCGTGCGACGCCTCTTATGGCATGGACCTGGCCGGATCCCGGCCGCGGTCGTGTTCCGCTCGACTCCGTTCCCGCCCGGCGCCCGGAGGGGCCACATGACGAAGCGACTCAGACCCGCACTGCTCGCCGCGGCCGGCCTCTGCCTTGCCTGGGCGACGGCGTGCACGCCCGCCGGCCACTCGGATGCCGGCCACTCGGATGCCGGAGCCGGCTCCTCGCCCCCGGCTGCCTCCCCGACATCGCCCTCCTCCGCCGCCGCGGCCACCGGCGACGGCGCGAGCCGTGATCCGTCCCCGCACGTGTCCGCGACGGCCACCCCGGCGGTGCCGTCCCGCACGCCGTCCGCCACGCCGGGTCGTCCCGCGACCGCCGCGACCACCGCCCCCGGCCCCGACGGGCCGAAGCCCAAGGCCTCCCCGCTCCCGTACTGGCCGCGCGCCACGTTCGCCGGGCTGACCTTCCAGATCCCGCCGAGCTGGACCGTGACCCGGTTCAACGAGCGGTCGGCCTGCCTCCAGCCGGTCCGCCACTCGGGACTGCCCCGGGCCTTCGGCTGCACCGGGCTCGCGATCAACACGGGCAGCGCCATCGCCGGCTACGAGCTGAGCGCCTACGAACCGGGCCAGCGCGGCGGCTGGTACGCGGCCACCGACGTCCAGCCCTGTCCGGTCCGGCCGACCCTCGCGGACGGGTCCTTCAACGGCATGTCCAGCGCGAACAGCGCGCCCGTCATCCACGGCCTGCGCCCGGTGGGGTCCCATAAGGCCTGGTACGACAACTGGGACGCGAGCTGCTGGAACGGCTACCGTTTCGCCCCGCAGGCCTGGTACCTGCCGGTCTCCAAGGTGCTGATCCTCGACTACACCGGGCACGCGGAGACGGCCCGGATCCTGGCGTCGGTGCGCTTCCCCGGCTGAGTCCGCCGCGCCGGGCCCGCGCCGGGCCCGCGCCGGGCCTGGTCCGAGGCCCGCGCGGAGCCTGCTCCGAGCCGTGGCCGGGCTCGCCCCGGCTCCGGGCCTGCTCCGGATCCGCGCCCGACCCGTGCCGGGGCCAGTCCGGATCCGCGCCTGACCCGTGCCGGGGCCAGTCCGGACCCGCTCCGCGTCCGCGACCACGGTTCTGGGACGGTGAGGTGTCCTTCTTCGCCGACGATCCGCTGCTCAAGCGGCTGCACGCCGGGGACCGTGTCACCGGCACGGTGTGGGGCGGGGAGGTGGTGGCGATCGCCGCGGACGGCAGTCGGCAGCGGACGGGCGCCGACCCGGTGAACGAGCCGTTCGGGTTCGTCCTCCTCGGCAGCTTCCTGGGCGTCGGCGGGATCACCGGACTCGGTATCGGCGTGTATCGACTGTCCGCATCGCGCCGCGCCAGGCGCGCTGGACAGCGGTAGCCCCGTCCTGCACCTCCGCCCCCGGACCGGAGGTCACTGCGCGGACCGGCATGTGCGGCAGCGGCCCGGTGCGGGGGCACGGAAGGCGCGGTCGCAGCCGTCGCAGTTCTGGAGCGGATGGCGGCGGGTCAGGCGCAACGGAGCCGGCGGCGAAGACGAGGACGATGACGGGGGCGGGCACGGTGCACCGAAAGGCTGCGGCGACGGTGCACCGAACGGCGGCGGGGGCGGCAGGTCGGCAGTGAGCCGGTGGGCCAGCACGGCGGCCGGGCGGCGCAGCTCCCCGCCGGGTGGAAGGTCGGCGGTCAGCGCCAGCCGTACGGAGCCGGCGGCGACGTCGCGCTCCAGCCAGGCGGCGACGCCGGGGGCGAGGTGGGCGGTGTCGCAGGCGGAGAGGAGCAGCCGCGGGTCGTGCCGTCGCAGACCCGTGAGCAGGTCGGTCGCGGCTGCCAGGAGCGCGGCTGCGGGGAAGGCGGGCTGCGGTACCGCCGGTAGCGGCCTGCGGGGCTTCCGCTTCCGCGCGGTCGGCGGGTTCACGGCCCGCAGTTCCGTGTTCGGAGTCTTCGCGACGGGGAGTTCCCCGTCGGGGGGTTCCGCGACGAAGGGGATCGGGCTCGGGGGTTCCGCGAAGGAGCGGGCCGCGCTCGGGGTTGCCGTGCCCGCCTCCTCCGCGCCGACGGCTCTGGCGCCCGCCGCTCCCGCCGCTTTCGTGCCCGCTGCTTCCGCGCCCTGCCGTTTCGTGCTCGGAGGGGGCGTGGACTGCGTCTCTCCGGGTGCCTGGCGGTACGGCTTCGGCCTGTCACGGGGCCGGCCGCCGGGCCGGTTGCAGGACGTGGTGCGGGTGACGACCCGGCCGTCGGCGGCCCGTAACCGCTCGCGGCGCAGGTAGCCGTGGGCCTCCAGCTCGCGCAGCGCGGCGGCGATGCGGACCGTCCCCTCGGGGAAGCGGGCGGCGAGCGACCTGATGTCGACGCGGGCACCGGCCGGGAGGGACTGGATGTGCGCGGCGAGTCCGATCGAGACCAGGGACAGGTCCGGGTGCTGCACCAGGTGGTTGCCGATCACCGTGAAGCGGGCGGTGTGGCGGGAGTTGTCGTGGTGCAGTCCACCGGAACGGAGTCGGAAACGCCGTTTCGAGTGGTTGTCGGCGGTATCGCGGGACTCGGCGCGCGGGTGCACGCTAGGGTTCTGCGTATCCATCGGGAAGTTGTTGCCTTCCTCGGTGGTCAGGCCCTCGCAGTGGGATCGCTACTCCCGGCGGGGGCCGACTCATGTCTGCGGTTGTCCGGTGCGGTGCCGTGCCCGGCGCTGCTCCGTTGCGCTGAGCGTAGAGCAAGCAACAGGTCCGAAATCCAGCCCGGTTGGGCATATTCACCCGCCCGGGTGAGCTGCCCGCGACGGGCGGGAGGGGTGGGGCTTGGCCGGGTTCCTTTCCTCTCCCGGTCCTTGGAGGAAGGCGCCCGAGCGGCCGGAATCCAGAAAGCGGGACCCCGGTTCTCCGAACCCCCTTCCGCCACCCCGGCAGCCCCGCCACCCCGGCAGCCCCGCCATTCCGGCGGGCCCGTCACTCCGGCAGCCTGACCTCGGCCCAGACCGTCTTGCGCGGGCGGGGCCCTTCCGCGACGCCCCACCGGTCGGCGAGCACGTCGACCAGGAGCAGCCCGCGACCGGACTCGGCATCGTCGTCGACATCCGCCCGGCAGCCGGTGCGCTGCGCGGGGCCGACCGGTCGGCGGTCACCGCGCGTGTCGGTCACCTCGATGCGGAGGGTGCCGGCGACGACGTAGAGCGTGAGCCGGAAGTCCCTGCCGGGGACCCGCCCGTGCGTCACCGCGTTGGCCGCCAACTCGGCCACGATCTGCTCCGCTGCCTCCAAGGGCACTCCCCAGCAGCGCAGTTGGGCGGAGGTCAGCAGACGTGCCAGCCGGGCGCCACGGGGTGTGGGGGACAGCCGCACGCTGAAGTCGCGGACCGGGGCGACGAGGTCGGGAGATTTCTGGTTCACGTCACTCAGCGTGGCGGCGCGCGTCTACCGTGCACAGTGAGGACGCCGGTACGTAGAGCGACTGTCCACGCGTTGTCCGGTCCTGTCCGGACTGTCGGCGGGCCGGTCGCGGGCATCGCGTCCGGGCGGGTTCGTACGACGGAGGGGCGCGGGATGTCCGTGGAAGCGCAGGCGGGTCGGCTCAGGACCGAGGCGGACGAGCCGGGTTGGGAGGTGGACCCGGACGACGACTGGGGGCTCGCGGTCATCGCCACCGTGGGACGGCAGTTGAGGCTGCGCCGCGAGGCGGTGGGCATGCGCGTCCCCGAGTTCGGCGAGGCCGTCGGGTACGGCGAGGACCTCGTCTACAAGATCGAGAGCGGCAGGCGGATCCCCCGCCCCGAGTACCTGGACAGGGCCGACAGGGTGCTCGGCGCGGGCGGACTGCTCTCGGCCATGAAGGAGGACGTCAGGAAGGTCCGTTACCCGAAGAAGGTGCGCGACCTGGCGCAGATGGAGGCGCGGGCGGTGGAGATCGGGGTGTACGAGTGCTGCAACATCGCCGGCTTGCTGCAGACTCCGGAACACACCCGCGCGTTGCTGGAGTCGTGGAAGCCCGCCTATTCGCAAGACGATCTGGAACGCAGAGTGGCTGCCCGGATGGCGCGTCGCGCGATCTTCGATCGATCTCCCGCGCCGGCCCTCGGTTTCGTGCTGGAGGAGGCGACCCTCCGCCGCCGGGTTGGGTGCACAATGGTGCGGCGGCAGCAGCTCGAACGCCTGTTGGAAGTAGGGGCTTTGCCTCACGTCACGCTTCAGCTGATGCCCGTCGACAGCGCTGCGCATCCCGGTCTGAGTGGCAGGATCGAGGTGCTGAAATTCGAGGATGGCACGGCGGTGGGGCGTTCCGACGGGGCATTCAACGGACGCCCGACGTCGGACCCGAGACAGCTTCGAATCCTTGAACTGCGCTATGGAACCATCCGGGCGCAGGCTCTCCCGCCACGGGAGTCCCTGGCGCTGATCGAGCGACTGCTGGGAGAGACATGATCCGCAAGTCGGCTACGGGCAACTCGAGCGAACCAGTCTGGTTCAAGAGCAGCTACAGCAGCGGCCCCGACGGTGACTCCTGTGTCGAGGTGGCCGGTGCTCGCACCGCGGTCCACGTCCGCGACTCCAAGCACCGCACCGCCGGGCCGCGACTCACCGTCGCACCGGGGGCCTGGGCAGAGTTCGTCCGCGCCCTCTGACGGCGGTGTGCAGGTCGACCGGCCGTACCCTGGCGGGTCGGGGAGCAGGGCAGGGCGTAGGCTGCTGCGGCTGATGCCTCTCGGCGGTGGTGCCGCGGTCGACTCGGGGCATGTCCGTCCTGACTGTGAGCATGCCGATCGTGCCGTCGTCTTGACCATGCCGCCGACAAGGCTGCGGCTATCGGTGCCGGGGTGCCGGGGTGCCGGGGTGCCGGGGTGCCGGAGCGCGACAGATTCCCGGAAACTGTTGCACTTTGAGGAAGAGGGACCCGACCCTCTGCGGTGCCGCCGAACGGCTCGGACGCGTGCGGAGACCTTGGCGCCCACCACGCCGTTGCGCGGGTACGCGCGCACGGGAGACCGGGAGACGGCGGAGCGGACAACGCGAGGGCACCGCTCCCGGACTGCGCGGAGGACCAGGATATGCCCCGCGTGAGGGGTGGAAGCTCACCGAAAGGGCGCGGGCCGACTGTGACGCCGACAGGAACGACAGCGAGGACGATGATGAGCGAGGCGGGTATCGCCATGCGGAGGACTGTGGCGGTGGGCCTGCTGGCGCCGCTGTTGTTCACTGCGGCCGGATGCGGCTCGGGTGACGGGAAGAACGCGGAGGACCGGGCGGAGCGGACCTGCCGGACCCTGCTCGGTGAGGACGGAGTTGCCTGGGCCGAGACCCACAGTCCCCAGGAAGCGGGACCGGAGCAAGCCGAGGATGTCGCCTCGGCCAAGGACAGGTTCTACAGGGACGCCAGGTCGTGGACGGCCGACGCCGAGCAGGCGCCGCCCCGCTCGGACACCGAGGTGTGCCGGATCGGCATGCGGGCGGCGAATCCGTACAAGCGCCGTCTCTCGCTCAGCTACGGCGCGTCTACCTTCCCCTTCGACTTCCCGTTCGGCGAGAAGGTCTCCGAGGGGGTTCCGCAGGTGGTCTTCCCGGTCAGCTCCGACGTGAAGCTCGTGGCGCGCCAGTTGAACGGCTTCACCGCGTACTTCGTCTACGTGAAGTGCCTGGTGCCGGGAGCGCCGGCAGGGCAGGAGAACGGAGCGCCGTTGCAGGGCGCCCTGACCGACAGCCTCGTCAACAACGCCGGGCTCCGCGAGTATCTGACCTACCTGCTGCGTTCGGCCGGCACGGTGGCGAAGCAGTTCGGCTGCCGGAACAGGCCCGTCGTCCCGGCCACCCTCCCGAAGCCCTGACCGGGCAGGGGGCGGGACCGCACCGTGCGACGGTCGGCTCGTCCGCAAGAGGGAGAGACCCCGCCGCGGGGAGGATCACTGCACGTCGAACTCGTAGGCGTGGCCCGGGCCCTTGGGGCAGGCGAAGACGCGGAGGTCTCCCCATCTGCCGATGGTGATCCCCGTGACGGGGTCGCTGGCGACGGTGAACAGCAGGTCCATGGGGGTGCCGCAGGTGCGGCAGGGCACCTCGGTGGGTCCGGTGACCTGCCAGGTGGGCCAGCCGCCGAACTTGCAGCCGGCCACGCAGCTGATGAGATCGGCGCCGTCCTCGTCGGCGGTCCGCGCCGCCAGGCGGTCCACGTCCTCGGCGAGGTCGTCCGGCAGCACCTCCGGGTCGGGGAAGTCCGTCAGGGGTACGGGGGTCAGCAGGCACGGTCGGGGCGTGAAGCCGTAGGTGTCGTCCACGTGTCGCAGTGGAGCGGGCGCCGGGACGGGGATAGGCGGCAGGTCGGCCGTCCGCCGCCAGCGGATCTCGACGGTCGGGCAGGCGGGGGCGTGCGGAGCGGGTGGGTTCCCGTGCACGTTCGGGCACCACAGCAGTTGGAAGACGTCCGTGTCCTCCGGCCACCAGTCGCCGGGGGCGTCCCTGCGGAAGACCTGGATCACCGGTATCACGGCGGTCGGCGGCAGACCCGTTTCCGACCGCGCGTCCGGCAGGGAACAGTGCGGCCACGGTTCGTCCGCCGGCCAGAGGAGCGGTCCGGCGACCGAACTGTGCTGCGGCCCGGGTGCCCCCGGAGTCGGAGCCAGCACCACCGCGGGCCGGGCATGTGGGGCGAGGGCGGGCAGGGCGGCGAGGATGGCCTCTGCGGAGGGCCTGCCGGAGTAGGGGAGCACGGGCGGATCCTACGGGGCCGCCCCGGCCCTCTCCGTCATGGAGGCGGGGCCCTCTGCTCCCTCGCGTCACTCGCGTCCCTCGCGTGAGGGGGCCGCGTCGGCCGCGTAGAGGCCACGGACGGACGCGGGTCTGATCACGATACGGATACGGACCGTGGAGTTCCGGTCGGCGTCGGAGAGGCTCTGACCCGGTCCGGGGCCGCGCGTTGCGCCCCGGTGAGGACGAAGTGGGGCTGGTGCGGGATGACGACGGAAACGCCGCAGGTCGACGAGAGACGCGTCGAGTTGAGGCACACGACGACCACCGGACAGTTCCGGGAGGCGATGCGGGGGCACGCGAAGGTGTCGGCGGCCGTACGCCGGCAGCGGGTGGTCGTGGTCGTCGCGGCGGTGCTGATGGCGGTCATGGCGGTGCACACCACGCCGGACGAGATGTACCTGGACTCGGTCGGGGCGTTCTTCGCCGTGGCGTTCCTGCTTTTCGGGCTGGTCGGGCTGCCCTGGATGACGTCCCGGGCGCAGCAGCGCATCCACGCGGACCGTGGGGAGCGGGAGATCACCGTCGAGGATTCGGGGGTGTCCGTGCGGACGGAGCACACCCTCGTGCGGTACGGCTGGGGTGCGATGAGCCGGTACGTGGAGACGCGTCACCTGTTCGTGCTGGTGAGCGCCGACAAGCGGGCTTCCTGCCTGGTGTTCCTGCCCAAGCAGGGGCCGGACGGCACGGACGAGTCCGAGCGGCTGCGTGAGATCATCGGCGCCCGTCTGCCCGCGGGGCGCGCCGCACGCCCGTAGGATTCGGGTCGGGTGGATGTGGTCGCGGGGGTGCGACGCGCTCGCCGAACTGTTGCGCTCTGCCGAGGACGGGGTGGAGGCGGCGGTACGCGGCGCCGCCTGACGGCTCGGATACTTCCACCGCGCGCCCTCATTTTGTATGTTTGTCCTGTCAATGATCGCGTAAAGCCGCGCGCCGTATCGCACCGGCCGCGGGACAGGACGGGTGCTCAGCGTGGACGAGACTGCGCCCGCCGGTGCGGGCATGCGGCAGTTGCTGCTGGCGCTGGGTGAGCCGGTGATCGACGTGGTCGCCGCGCCCGCCGGGCTGGACGCCGAGATCAACGACGTGGCGATCCTGGACGCCGACGAGGAACCGGACGCCTACCACGACGACCTGGTGCTGCTCATCGGGGCGCGCGGGCGCCGGGCCGTCAAGCTGGCGCGGGCCGCAGCGCGCCGGGGTGCGGCGGCCGTGGCGGTGAAGGTGGAGGCGGAGGACGACCGGCAGGCGCTGAAGGACCTCGCCGAGGACACCGGGACGGTGGTGTTCGGGATCCGGCCCGAGGTGCGCTGGGCCCGGCTCGACGCCCAGGTCAGAGAGGTGCTGGCGGACGCCCGCTGGGCCGGGGAACGGCCGGTGGCCGGTCAGCCGGCCGACCTGTTCTCGCTGGCCGAGACGGTGGCCGCGCTCACCGGCGGCATCGTCAGCATCGAGGACAGCGCCAACCACGTCCTGGCCTACTCCCGCTCCGACGACGACGTCGACGAACTGCGCCGCCGCTCCATCCTGGGACGCGAGGGCCCCGCCCACTTCCTCGCGCTGCTGCGCCAGTGGGGCGTGTACGAGCGGCTGCGCGCCGGCGAGGAGGTCGTGCACGTCGAGGAACGCCCCGAGCGCGGCATCCGCAGGCGGCTGGCCATCGGCATCCGCGTCGACGAGCAGACGCTGGGCGCGATCTGGGTCCAGGAGGGCCGGGAGAAGCTGTCGGACAACGCCGAGAGCGCGCTGATCGGCGCCGCCCGCACCGCGGCCCTGCTGCTGGTGCGGCACCGCGCGGGCGCGCCCTCGGACCTGCGGCTGGAGGACGCGCTGCTCAGCCGGATGCTCGAGGGGCACATCGACCCGCGGACGTTCGCCGCCCGCATCGGCGCCGATCTGACGAAACGGGCGGCGGTGGTCGCCTTCGCGCTGCGCGACAGCACCACCGGCGGGGAGGCCGGCCGGCCCGCGTTCGAGCTGCGCCGGGCGGAGCTGACCAACCTCGTCTCGGTGCACGCCGCCGCGTTCCGCCGCCGCTCGCTGGTGGCCGGCGCCGGCACCCGTGTGTACATGCTGCTGCCCGGTCTGCCGGAACGTTCCGGCGAGGGCGCGGTCGGCTCGCTGGCGCAGGAGATCGTGCGCACCGCCGGGCAGCGGCTCCAACTGCAGGTGTGCGCCGCCGTCGGCTCCGTGGTCAAGGGGCTCGACGCGATCGCCGAGTCCAAGGCGGAGGCCGACCGGGTGCTCGACATCATCGCCGCCCGCGGCGAGCGGCGCGTCGCCACCATCGACGACGTACGCTCCGAGGTCCTCGTCGGCGACACGCTCGCCCTGCTGGAGCGGCACCCCAGGCTGCGCGACCCGCGGATCACCACGCTCCTCGCCTACGACCAGGAACACGACACCGGACTGGTCCCGTCCGTGCTCGCCTACTTCGCCGCGCAGTCCAACATGAGGGCGGCGGCCCGCCTGCTGCACGTGCACACCAACACCCTCCGCTACCGGCTGAAGCGGGCGGAGACCATCAGCGGCATCGACCTCGCCGACCCCAACCAGTGCCTCTTCTCGCACCTCCAGCTGCTCCTGGAAACCGGTGCGATGCCCGCCCCGCACCCCTGACCGACCCGGCGGCGGGGGGGGGGGGGGGGGGGGGGGAGGGGGGGGGGGGGGGGGGGGGGGGGGGGGGGGGAGGGGAGGGCGGAACGCCCCCCCCCCCCCCCCTCCTCTCCCCCCCCCCCCCCCCGAGGCCCCTCCCCTGTGCGATGCCGTTGCCTTGTGGCGATGCCGTGCGGCCACTCCGTCCCGGAGTGCCGCACGGGTCGTTCACTGGCCGACCGGGACCGCCTGCGGGCCCTGGCTGTCCGACGGCGAGGTGTACGGTCGCAGCTTCGGCATGAGCAGGGCGAAGAGGCCCGACAGGGCGAAGGCGGCCACCGTCACCCACAGGGCGTTGGTCACGGCGTCGTTGAGGGTGCTGAAGGTCGGCCGCTCGCCGGCGGTGTTGAAGAAGATGACGCCGGCGACCGCCACGCCCAGCGAGTAGCCGAGTTGCTGGAAGGTGGTGAAGGTGCCCGACGCGGCGCCCGCGGCGGTCGCGGGGACCGTGCGCAGCGCCTCGTCCAGGAGCGGCACGATCAGCAGGACCATGCCGGCGCCGGAGACGCCGAGGGCCACCGCGAGGTCCCAGCCGGTCAGGCTTGTTCCCTGGTCGTTGATGACCCAGATCGCGTAGACGAACGCGGCGGCCTGGATGATCCCGCCGGCGAAGATGACGTACTTGCCGAACTTCTTCGCCAGCGGTGCGCCGGCCGGGGTGACGATCATCGAGCCGACGGTCATGCCGAAGATGGTCAGGCCGGTCTTGAACGGGGTGAAGCCCAGCGCGGTCTGGAGGTAGTACCCGAGTGCGATCATGTAGCCGCCGTTGGCCATCCAGAACAGGATCTGCACCACCAGGCCGCGGCTGAACCCCTGGTCGGCGAACAACTGCATCGGCAGCAGGGAGGAGCCGTCGCGCCGCATCTTGGCGCGCTGCTGGAGGACGAAGAGCACGATCACGACCGGGGCGGCGCTCAGCATGCCCCAGATCCACGGCGCCCAGTCGGCCATGCGGCCGTCGATCAGCGGGAACTCGATGAGGAAGACGGAGCTCGCGGCGAGCAGTACGCCGAGGAGGTCCAGCTTCAGCGGATGCTCGGAGCGGCTGTTGGGGACGAAGAAGCTCGCCAGGGCCAGCAGCAGCACGCAGACCGGCACGTTGACCAGGAAGACGACGCGCCAGCCCAGGCCGAACAGGTCGGCGGTGACCATCCAGCCGCCCGCGAGGAGACCGACCACGGATCCCAGGGCGCTGATGGCGCCGATCAGGCCGTAGATCTTGCCGCGTTCGTCGGGTTCGTACATCACCTGCACGGACGACAGCACCTGGGGCACCATCACACCACCGAAGGCGCCCTGCGCCACACGGGCCATCACCAGCGCCTGACCGGTGTCGGCGGCCGAGGCCCACAGGGAGGTGAGGCCGAAGCCGGCCACGCCGATGAGGAAGATCGTGCGGCGGCCGAAGATGTCTCCGAGGCGTCCGCCGGTGATCAGCAGGACGGCGAAGGCCAGCAGGTAACCCGCCATGATCCACTCGAGGTGGGCGTCGGTGGCGTGCAGGTCCTTCTGGATCGGGCGCAGCGCGACGTTGGTGATCGTGGTGTCGACCAGGTCCATGAACTGCGCCACGATCAGGGTGGTGATCGCGATGGTCCGTTTTCTCATGACGGACACTCCTCACTCGACAGGTCGGCGCGCCATCGCGAACACGGCGGCGTCACCGACGGGTTGGGGGACACCGCCTTCGCAGGCGCCCCCGGACGTCCGGAGTGCGGAGGCTGAGCGGTGAGAGGGTCTGGGCCGGCCTGTGCCGGCCGGGTCCGGCCCTGGGCGGCTGCCGGGCTTCCGCCCGGTGGCCGCAAGCGTGCGGCGGTCCCGCTGGATCAGCGGGCGGCCAGTTCCGCGAGGTCCAGGACGCCGGTCGTCAGGCCGGCGGCGAGGCTGGCCCCCTGAGCGGCACCGACCTGGTCGGACGACGGGCCGTCCAGCCGCATCGTGTGGGTGATGAGGGTGCCGCCGTTGTCCAGGGGGGTCAGGTGGCAGATGGACTGGGCGATCAGGTCTCCGCCCGGCCGCGTCTCCATCGTGAAGCCGGTGCCCGACTCCACGGCGGTCAGGACGAACGGCGCGGGCGGGCGGCCCTCGTTGGTCACGGTCCCGGCCGTGCCGGTGGAGAACGGGCCGGAGCGCTCGATGGATATCAGGTCGGGGTTCCAGGCGGGCCAGGTGGCGGGGTCCTCGTAGCAGGTCCACACGGCCTGCGGCGGGGCGGTCGTCTCAGCGGTCTGCGTGGTCTCCCACACGGCGGACTCCTGTCACTTGTTCTATACGTACTTACGCTTAAGACAAATGTACAGATCGCCTCGGGTGGCCGCAACCACCAGCGGGAGACTGCTCAACCGCCTTGCGCGGAAGGCGCGGAGACCCCGGCGCGGACAAGGGACCGGGGGGTTCGGAACAACGGCAAACGGGCGGACCGTTGATCAGGCGGTCGCCGCCTCGACGGCCGGAACGCGCATCCTGCGCCACGCGGTGCCCACGCTCGCCAGCAGCGTCGCGGTCGCGGCGACGGCCACGATCGAGAGGTGGATGGCCAGGGGCGCGTCCGGTACGAGGTCGTCGGTCCTGGCCAGGGTGAAGGGCAGCACGGTCGCCAGCGATGCCAGTGAACCGAACAGCACCCCGGTCAGGGCCAGCAGGACGCCTTCCGCGGTCACCATCCGCAGCACCTGGCGCGGTGTCGCCCCGATCAGCCGCTGCTGGCCGAACTCGCGGCTGCGGTGCGTGGTGGCGGCGATCAGGACGTTCACCAGCATGATGCAGGCGAAGAGGACCACCGTGCCGATGACGACGAAGTTCAGGGTCTCGATGTTGCGCTGCTCCGTCGTCTTGGCGACCCCCTCGGCGGCGGTCGCGGCGTTCTCGATGCTCTGCATGTAGAAGGTGCCGGAGCCGATGCCCGTGAACAGGATGACCGGCATCAGGGCCGTACCGATCCGGTCCGCCCGGCGGCGCACGTTCTGCACCGTCAGGTAGCCGCTCACTCCGCCGAACCGCTGGAGCGGGCCGTCCAGCAGGGCCGTGACACCGCGCATGAGCGCGGGAGCCAGCAGCGCCAGGCCGATCGCCACGAGGATCGACGCCGAGCCGGCCGTCTGCATGATCTCGGCGCTCTTGTCGTGGTCCAGCACGATCGTCATCACACCGAGGTTCACCCCGCCGGCCAGGAACAGCACCGCCGCCGCGATCCTGATCCACCCCATGCGCGGGGAGCCGTCGGCCGTCGCGGCGCTCGCCTCGGCCACCCGCATCCGGGCCGTGCGCCGCGCCGTCACCAGGGCGGCCAGCGTGGCGGCCACCAGGGTGATGACGGTGCCCGCGAACAGCCCGATCGGACCGAAGGCGTACGACACGGCGGGCGCCACCTGATCGGTGTCGATCAGCACGTCCAGCAGCGCGCGGCCGCCGAAGACCGACCAGGGAACGGCACACACCGAGGCGGCCACCGCCAGCACCGCCGACTCACCGACGATCATCCGGCCCACCTGCGCCGGTGTCGCCCCGGCGCTGCGCAGAGTGACCATGTCGGCGCTGCGCTGCTGCACGGCCAGCGTCAGCGTCGAGGTGGCGGCGAAGACCACGAGCAGCAGCCCCCAGCCGCCGACGACGCTCGCCAGGGTGGTCAGCGTCTCCTCGCTGCCGGCGTCCACCGCGTCCCCCTGAGCGGTGTCGAGCAGCGAGGCGAACGACATCAGCATCACGGAGCCGAGGAACAGCACGAGGAAGCTCGCCAGATAGCCGCCGGGGCGGTGCCGCAGCGAACGAAGAGCCAGGGAGATCATCGTCACGCACCCGCCGTCACATGCCGTCGGGCGACCTCGTCACCCAAGTGGGTCATCCGCTCGGCGACGGCCTCGGCGGTCGGCCGCTCCATCCGGCCCACCAGCTCGCCGTCGGCGAGGAAGAGCACGGAGTCCGCGTGCGCGGCGGCCACCGGATCGTGCGTCACCATCACGATCAACTGGCCGTGGACGCGGACGGACTCCTGGAGCAGGGCCAGCACCTCCCGGGCGCTCCGCGTGTCCAGCGCACCCGTCGGCTCGTCGGCGAAGACCACCCGCGGCTCGGTCAGCAGGGCACGGGCGATGGCCACCCGCTGCTGCTGGCCACCGGACAGCTCCGAGGGCAGCCGGCCCGCTCGCTCGCCCAGACCCACCCGCTCCAGCACCGCGCGGGCACTGCGGCGGTCGGGTTTGCGGCCGGACAGCCGCAGCGGCAGCATCACGTTCTGCTCCGCCGTGAGCATCGGCAGCAGGTTGAAGTGCTGGAAGACGAAGCCGATCCGCTCCCTGCGGAACCGGGTGAGTTTCGCCTCGCTCCCCTTGGTCATCTCCACGCCGTCCACGAAGACCCGCCCGGAGCTCGGGCGGTCGAGGCCCGCAGCACACTGCAGCAGCGTGCTCTTGCCCGAGCCGGACGGACCCATCACCGCTGTGAAGGTGCCGGCCTGCAGCGTGAGCGACACGTCCCTCAGTGCCGTGACCGCGCCTTCACCACTGCCGTAGACCCTGCTGACCGAGTCGAGGCGCAGCGCCTCGCCGTCTCCGCCGGGGGTCGGGTGAGTGAACCTGGACATCTGACGTCTCCTCAACGGGCGCCCGGTGCGCCTTCCACAACGACGCTATGGACCGCGCCGAGGAATTTCGATGGGCGCAGCACCCGAGTCGGATGGTGTACCTAGCACACCCCTACCGGGGGCCAGGGCCAGGGACGGGGAGAGGGAAGCGCCCCTCCGGGCACCTCTTGCCCCATGTCACGGCAGGCCTCGCTACGCGATCACCGGGAGGCGAGCTGAAGGTCGGCCGGGAGGTCCTGGCGCCGGGCGATGCTGAGCTTGCGGTAGACGCGGGTCAGATGCTGCTCCACGGTGCTGACCGTGATGTAGAGCTCCCGGGAGATCTGCCGGTTGGTGTAGCCGCGGGCGGCGAGCGTGGCCACCCGGCATTCGGCGTCGCTCAGCCTGTACTCGCTGTCGGGCAGCACGGGTGCCTGCGCGGGACGGCCGACCGGATGCACCTCGGCCCGGACACCGGGCAGGATGCGCTCGCGCAGCGGTTCGGCGCCGCAGGTCTCGGCGAGGCTCCACGCCTGCCGCGAGAAGGCGCCGGCCTTGGCGGCATCGCCGGTGTCCTGCAACGCCCGGCCCAGATCGGCGAGTGCCTGGGCCAGTTCGAGGCGGTCCCCGGACACGCGCAGCTCGGCGACCGCCCGATGCAGCAGGGCGGGCCGGCGGGCGGCCGGCTGCGTCGCCGCCCGCAGCCGCAGCGACGCGCCGTGCACCCAGGGGCGCCGGGCGTCGGGTTTGGCCAGTTGCTGGAGGAGCAACTGCTCCGCCCGCCGGGCGTCCCCGAGCCGCAGCAGCACCTCCGCGGCGTGACCGCGCCACGCCAGTACCGAGGGCCGGTCCAGTCCCCACTCCTGGGCGAGTCGCCCGGCCTCCAGGAAGTCCGCCAGCGCGGGCCGTAGTTGGCCGGTGGCCAGCCAGTGCAGGCCGCGGGCCCGCAGATACGGCAGACCGTGCACACTGCGGAAGAGGGTGTCCGGTACCGGCTGTTCGAGTTGGGCCGCCGCCGCGGCGTGCCGGCCCATCGCGGTGCGCGCCCGGATCAGATGGGCCGCCGGGCTGCCGGCGAAGGCGTTCCCGCTGCGCTGGGGCAGGAACTCCAGTGCGTGCAGGGCGTGTTCCTCCGCGCCCGCGAGGTCGCCCAGACGCAGCAGCGCTTCCGCGTGCAGCGTGGCGAAGACCGCCCGCCACGCGGGGGCCCTGCAGCGACCCGCCTCCGCCAGGCGCCTGCGGCACCAGGCCACGGCGGACTCGGGCTGCTCGGAGTGGATCAGGGTGCGGATCGCCCGGGCGATCGGCAGCAGGGTGGTGTCCTGCAGCGCGGTGGTCTGCAGGAACCACTCGCACGAGGACGTCCCGTCGGCCGGGTCGTCGTCGGGGAGGGGCCAGTCGGTGCCCTCGGCGGGGTCGCCGCACTCCGTGTCGAGTGCCTCGGTGATGTGCAGGCGCGTCTCGTGCGCCTCCGCGACGCGGCCCTGCGCGAGGAGTACCGAGGCGAGCGACTCCATACGCTCCGTCGCCAGCCCGCCGCCGCGCAGCAGGGCCAGCGGCTCACTCAGGTGCTGCTCGGCCGCGGCCGGGTTCAGCCGCCAGGTGATCGCCGCGAGCCGGGTCTTGATCTCCGCGCGCCGCTGGGGATCGGGCTGGCCGGCGTGAGCCACCTCCAGCACGGCCGCGGCCTGCTCGGCGTCGCCGGCCTCGACCAGCTCCTCGGCCGCCTCCCGCAGCAGATCGGTCACCCACTGCGCCTGCGGCAGCGCGGCTCCCGACTGCTGGGAGGCCACCAGATGCCCGGCGACCCGGAGGGCGGCTCGTCCGCCGTCGTGGAGGACCTCCGCGGCCCGTCGGTACAGCTGGGCGCGGTCGGCGGCGTCCATCCGGCTCAGCAGCGCGGTGGGAAGGGCGGGATGGCCGAAACGCCGGTTCTCGACGATGCCCGCGGCGGTGAGCGACGCCAGTTCGCGGGTCACGTCGGGTACGGTCATGCCCAGCAGGCGGGCGACCTCGGCCTCGGTCCCGTCCGTCCCGAGGACCGCGACGGCACGTGCCACGTCCAGCGCCGCCGGACCGCTCCGCCGCAGACAGGTTGCGGCCGCCTGGACGAAGAGGCCGTCCACCGCGGGGAAGTCCGCGAGCGGTTCGCCGGACGCCCGCGGCCCCGTCCAGCGGTACTCCTCGGCAAGGGCACGCAGCAGCAGCGGGTTGCCGCCGCTGCATCTGTGCAGCAGGGCCACGAGGTCTTCGTCGTACCGCGGTCCGGCCTCGGCGAGTGCCGCGGCCGTCTCCTGCGGTGTGAGGCGTTCCAGACGGGCTCGGGTGACGTTCTTGCGCCGCAGCAGCTCTGTCCGGAAGTCGACGTTCGGGGCGTCGTGCAGGGGGGCGGTCAGGACCAACAGGAACGACGCCGAGTGTGCGTGCCGCAGGACGTGGGCCAGGAAGCGCAGCGAGGCGTCGTCCGCGAGATGCAGGTCGTCGACACAGGCCGCCACCGGGGCGTCGGCGGTCACCGCGCGCAGGCCGGCGCAGAAGGTGTTCATGGCAGCGGTCCCCGGGACGTCGTCCAGCGAGGCGGGCGGCGGCAGCGGCCCCGGCCCGGCCGAGGCGAGCAACTGCCGTATCACCCCCAGCGGGAGGGCGCGCTCGGCGGCCGATCCGAAGGCCTGGAGCACGAGCGCGCCGCAGCGCGAAGCCCGTTTGGCGAAGGTTTCCAGCACCTCGCTCTTGCCGCAGCCGACGGCCCCTTCGACCAGGACCGTGTGCACCTCGCCCGACGCGCAGGTGGCGAGACCCTCTTCCAGCGAGTGCAGTACTGCTTCCCGACCAACCAGCGTCACTGGTCCCCCCGTGTCGTCTCGACGTCGTCGGTCGCTCCTACGGCGTCACCGCTTCGGTGACGCAGTGGGCGAAGACGGCTCTCGGCGAGTTGTGAGCTTAGGTCGGCTCTCCTTCGCCGTGCATTAGGTGCGGGGAAGTATTCGAGCCAATCTCGCGCGTTCCGGCATGCGAAACCTGGCCGATTGGCATGCGCCCCCGACGGGTGCTGCGCGGCAATTCGGACGGACGCGGCAATCCGGATGCACGGGGCAATCGATAGGGGGACCGGGGCGCAGAGTAGGGGGTTCCCGCTCTGGCGGACGCGGTCCTTGTGCTGGTTGAATAAGGTAACCCGGACGACTGCGCAGTGCCACCTGGATGCCCGTTCGCGCGTTCTCTCCGAAAGCGGGGCGGGTAGCGCAGAAAACCACTCCTCCGTGCCTCGCAGGGAAATGCACTCGTGTCCTGCCGTGAATTCCGGACATTCGCCAGGCGTGCTGCGGGGGCGGAATCCCAAATTCCTTGCCGCCGCATGACACGCCGAATCCGGGACGGGGCTCCGAACGAGAGCACCTGGAAAGGAAGCCGAGACGTCATGACCGAATCGCTCACCCGAAACGGGGACTGGATCCGCCGGTTCCACCCGGCGGACCGGGCCTCCACCCGCCTGGCGTGCTTCCCGCACGCGGGAGGGTCGGCGACGTTCTACTTCCCCGTGTCGCGCACACTGTCGCCGGACGTGGACGTCCTGTCCGTGCAGTACCCGGGTCGGCAGGACCGACGGCACGAGCCCTGTCTGGGGACGGTTGCCGAACTGGCCGACGCGGTGGTCGAGGAACTCCTGCCGTGGGCGGACCGGCCGCTGAACCTGTTCGGCCACAGTATGGGCGCGTCCCTGGCCTTCGAGGTGGCCCTGCGGCTCGAACAGCGCGGACCGGGACTTCAGGGGCTGTTCGTCTCCGGCCGGCGCGCCCCGTCCCGGTTCCGCCGCGAGACGGTCCACCTGGCCGACGACGAGACGCTGATCAAGGAGCTGGGACGGCTCAGCGGCACCGACTCGCAGGTACTGGGCGACCCGGAGATCCTCCGCATGATCCTGCCGGCGATACGCAACGACTACCGGGCCGCGGAGACCTACCGCTTCACCGGGGACAAGCGGCTGGCCTGCCCGGTCACCGTGCTCGTCGGCGACCGGGACCCGCAGGTCACCGCGGCGGAGGCGGAGGCGTGGGCGGAGCACACCACCGGCGCCTTCCGGCTGCGCCGGTTCGACGGCGGCCACTTCTTCCTGAACGCCCACGCCGCCGAGGTGATGTCCGTCATTTCACACCAAATCGGCGTGCCCGTGGCGGGGTCCCGGTAAGTGGTGACGCCCTCTTCGTGACGGGCGTCGAAATGCGAAAGCGGATACGCCGGGCGCGCGTTCCGCCCCATTCCGTTACCGGAACGTCATCTGTTGGCGGTTTGTTTCCAAGGACTTCACACGGTTGTAAAAATTATATACAATAAGCGCGTCGGGGAGTTCTTTACCAAGATGCGCCGGGAATTACCCGGACTGCTCGAGTGCAGGTGGCGCCTCGTCATCACCGCCGGATCAATGCTCTACCTCTTGTGATGTTCCGACGCCCCTGGATTCGGACGTGGATTGTCGCAAGGAGGGGGATCCATGCATGTGCGGCCCACGCCCGGTGTGACGGCGACTATTCTGCAGAGCGGAGAACTCCTCCTGCGTCCGGGCGGCGGCGAGACGCGCATTTTCCCCAAGCTTTGCGCCGCGATGTGGATAGCCTTGCGGCAGCACGGTGGAGACATCGACCGGGCGGCCGCCGCGCTCGCCGCGATGTGGAATTCCGAATCGGTCATCATCTGCGCCGAACTGGAGATCTGGGTGGACGAGCTGCGGGCCGAGGGGCTCGTGGGGACCACTGCCTGAGCCGCCGACCGACGCTTCGCTCCCGGGAGGGGCGACGGCCGCGCGCTCACGGCACGTTGTGCACCAGCCCCGCGTCGCCGAGTTCGTTCACCCACACGTCGAGGTCGGACCGCATGCAGAGCGGGTCGACGCCCCACAGCGCCGCCAGCAGATCGGCGGCGGGCTCCAGGTGGCCGCCGTTCTGGCGCAGCGCTATCCACATCGCGGTGCTCACCGGCCCCCAGCAACTGCGCACCCCCGAGCGCCTGGAGTACAGCTCCAGGCCCCCGTTCTCCAGAACGACCGCCGTTACACCCAGATTGGGTCGAATGGGCACGATAGCCTCCCCGCGGACCACGTGCAGTCCGCCCTCCCGCGTCTTCGACAGGTGGCCGTACGCGGGGCCCGGTCACCGGGCCCGCGCGACGACGACACCTCTTCATGGTGGCAGGGCGTGTGGGGGTTGCAGAGGGGGGTTGGATCCACTGTTGAGGTGTAGGAGGCACCCGGCCGGCGGAACTGACTGATTTGCGATCGCACGGCGACGGCGCCGCCGCCGATCAGCATGCCTGCGGATTCTGCGGCCCGGCGCTGCCCACCGCGTGTTCGCGATGGAGCGTCAGCCCCGCCGGCAGATCGGCCCGGCCGCTGACGTTGAGCTTGCGGTACACGCGGGTCAGGTGCTGTTCGACGGTGCTGACCGTGATGAACAGGCGGCGGCTGATCTCCCGGTTGGTGTGCCCCAGGGCAGCCAGGGTCGCCACCCGCCGCTCGGCGTCGCTGAGCACCGACTCGGAGACGGAAATGACCGGTTCCGCCTCGTCCTCCCGGGTGAGCTGCTGGGGCACTTTCGGCGCCTGCAGCGTACGGGCCTCCTGCGCGGCCTGCCGGGCCACCACACGGGCTCGACGGTACTGTCCCTGCTCGTGGTGCACCTGGCTCAACTCATCCAGCGCGCGCGACAGTTCGAGCCGGTCGCCGGATTCCTGGAGGGCGTCGACGGCCTTCCTGAGCAGGGACGACCGCAGCTTGACCTGGCTGGCCTCCGCGAGGAGGCGCAGCGCATGGCCGCGCACCCGGGGATTGTCCGCCCCGGGGCGCCGCAGTTCCTCCTCCACGAACTCGCGCGCCGTCTGCGTCTGGTTCATCCGCAGATGCGCCTGGGCCAGGCCGCTTCGCCAGGGCGCCATTATTGGCAGGTCCATGCCATGTTGCTGCATGAGGTCGCCGCATCGCTGGAAGTCGTTGACGGCGGCCAGGATCCGGCCGTGGGCGAGGTGGTGATGGCCGCGGGCGTGCAGGTATCGCATCCCGAACACCGTCTCGAACATGGCGGGCGGCACGGCACGGTCGGGCAGCGACGTCTGCCTGCCCACCGCGATGTCCGACAGCAGCGCTATCGACAGGGGCAGACCGGCGACCACCCCCCAGCTCTGCATGGGCATCAGGTCGAGCGCCGTCCGCGCCTGCGCGCCCGCCTCCGCCAGGTTGCCCTGCCGCAGATGGGCGTCCGCGCGCAGTGCCGTCAGCACCGCCTGCCAAGTCGTGGCTCCGCACTCCTGCGCCTGCTGCCGCAGCGAGTCGCACCAGGGGGCCGCCAGATCCGCTCTGCCCGCGTAGATGAGGGCGGACAGGGCGCAGGCGATGGCTTCCAGCGTGTGGTCGCCCAGCCGGCAGCTGCGCAGTATCTGCTCGGCCTGGTGCGCCACCCGGCTGCTGCTCCGGGCGTCCAGTGCCGCGGCCAGGGTCGCTCCGGCCTGGGCCCACACGTTGCCGTTCACCTTGGCCGACTTCCGGCCCAGCGTCAGGTCGGCGACGGGTGAGGCGTTCCGCTGGGGCCGTCGCGGTGAACCGTGGATCCACTCCTGGGTCAGCCGTAGCTCCGCCGCCGTCTCGGAGTCCGACGTGGTGTCCGCCCTGCCGAGGATCTCGGCGGTGACCTTCTCCGCGTCCTGGCTGCCCTGCCACAGGAGATGCCGGGCCAGCAGCGCGGCCTCGCCGCAGTGCAGCCTCCCCGCGTTCAGCGCCTCGTGCAGCGGGGCCAGGTGGCGGGCGGCGGCACTGGGGTTGGCACGCCACTCGATGCGCATCAGCGCCTCCCGGACCGCCGTACGGGAGGCGTCGTCGACGCAGGTGCCGAGGGCCAGTGTCAGGCACTGGACCGCGAACTGGGGGCGGTTCAGCGACAGCGCTTCCGCAGCCGCCTCCCGCAGTGTGTCGGCCGCCCACTGCCCCTGACCGCTGTCCGCGGCGATCAGGTGGTGCGCCACCTCGGAGGCGGCGATCCCGTGTTCGTGGAGCAGGGACGCGGCCCGCAGGTGCAGCGCCGTGCGGTCGACCGGCTTGAGGCTGTTGAGCACCGCCGCGCGGGCCGCCTGGTGTCGGTAGAGGTGGCCGTCCAGCAGGCCCGCGTCCTGGAGTACGTCGATGATCTGGGCGGCCGTGTCCTGTCTGACGCCGATCAGCCAGCGCACCATGTAGGGGGAGGAGTAGTCGCCCAGGACGGTGAGTGCCTGCGCCACCTCCAGCAGCAGCGGATCCCAGCGGTGCAGGCAGTCCAGTACGGCACGGCGGAAGGCGCTGCCCGGTGCCGACGCGGATTCCTCCTCGGGGCCGGGGGCGTCGCGGAATTCGTGGCCGCCGGCCGAGGCGTCCTGGAGCAGGGCGCGCACCAGAAGGGGGTTGCCGCCGCTCCACCGGTGCAGGCGCTCGGCGCCGACCGAGTCCGCGGTCACCGCCGGGTGCTGCGCGGCCAACCGCTCCACGCCCTCCCTGCTCAGCATGGGCAGCTTGATCAGGTAGTGTGGACGGCGGGTCAGTTCGGCGCGCGAGCGCATGGGGGTGGCGGCCCGGTGGTCCCATTCGCTGAAGACCAGCATCACCCGGGCGGCGCGGATACGGCGCTGCAGGAACAGCAGCACCTGCAAGGAGACCGAGTCGACGAACTGCAGGTCGTCGACGGCGATGATCAGGGGACGGTCACGGGCGAGGTCGAGCAGTACGGAGCAGATGCCGTGGACCCGGGTGACGTGGGACTGGCGGATCGTCACGGAGTCGGTGTCGTCCTCGGCGACGGGTGCCGAGACCGTCACCATGCGTGCCACGTCGCCGGCGACCGCCGGGGGCAGGGCCGGGCTGCGGAGTAGCTGGTCCAGCACCCCCATCTGCAGGGTGCGTTCGGCGCGGGAGCCGGTTGCGTTGAGGACCAGGGCCCCCGAGGCGGCGACCCGGTCGGTGAACGCGTCGAGCAGGGCGGTCTTTCCGCTGGCTAAACCGCCGTTGATCAGGACCACCTGCCCCCGGCCGGAAGCGCTCTCACATTGGAGTCGTTCGAGTAGATCCATGGGTCGATCGCGTTCGACGAGCGTCATGTCGTCGGACCCCCCCGCTATACGCGTGTGTGGCAAGGACGTATGACTAAGACGTGCGACCGAATATAGCCCAACCCCCGCGCCTCTGGTGAAGCTTTGTGCTAGTAGCTGACGGGTGTCGGGTGATCGCTCTGTGTGTACGCACGTCGAAAAAGGCCGGGGCTTCCGCGATGTCGGAAGTCCCGGCCGGGCCGCACCCCGACGACGGGGGTGGCGTCGGGGTGCGGCGGTCCGTGGTTGCGGCTCGGCGGCCGCATGGTGGAGCGCTGATCTATACATACTTACGTATGTGACAAACGTACGTCAGGAAGCGTGGGCCGTCAAGTCGCCTTGCGCTGCCGCCTGATGGGCTCTCCCGCCCGGTGCAGGTGCGCGAGCGCCTCGCGGTAGGACCGGATCAGCCCGGTCTCGTAGTAGGGCACGCCGATCTCCGCGCAGTACTTCCGCACGATCACCTGGGCATGCCGCAGATGGGGCGTGGGCATGCTCGGGAACAGGTGGTGCTCGATCTGGTAGTTGAGCCCTCCGAGCATCACGTCCGTGAGCCGACTGCCCCGCACGTTGCGGGAGGTGAGCACCTGGCGCCGCAGGAAGTCGGGCCGCTCGTCGCCGGTGAGGGTGGGCATGCCCTTGTGGTTCGGGGCGAACGCGCAGCCGAGGTACACCCCGAAGAGGCACTGGTGCACGGCGAGGAACGCCACGGCCTTGCCGGGGGACAGCACCAGGAACAGCGCGGACAGGTAGGCCGCCAGGTGCAGGACGAGCAGCGCGCCCTCCAGCAACCGGTTCTTCATGGAGGGCGAGCGCAGCGCCCGCAGGCTCGACACGTGCAGGTTGAAGCCCTCCAGCGTCAGCAGCGGGAAGAAGAGTAACGCCTGGTGGCCCCCGATGAATCGGGCCAGGCCGCTGCTGTTGCGCGCCTGCTCGGTGGACCACACCAGGATGTCCGGAGCGACGTCGGGGTCGAGCTCCTCGTGGTTGGGGTTGGCGTGGTGACGGGTGTGCTTGTTCATCCACCACCCGTAGCTCATGCCGATGGCGAGGTTGCCGAGGAGGCGGCCCCACGTCGCGCTGGGACGGCGTCGATGGAAGACCTGCCGGTGAGCCAGATCGTGTGCGACGAGCGCCACTTGGCCGGACACGAAGGCCATGGCGGCGGCGACGGCCAGCTGCCACCACGTGTCGCCGAGTACGAGGAAGGCCGCCCCGCCACCCAGCAGAGCCGAGATCACCAGGCCGAGCCGCACCGCGTAGTAGCCCGGACGCCGGTCCAGCAGGCCCGCCGCGCTGATCCGTTGGGAGAGTCTGGCGAAATCGCTGCCGGCACCGGAGGGCCGCGCGGGGGCGGCGGGCGCTGCGGTCGCGGTGGGAGCGTCGGTGGAGAACGTCATGCAGCCGAGTCTGCGGACGAACGTTCCGTGCCGACAGCAGGCCAGGTACCCGATCCGTCGGGGGGACTCCCTCCGGTCCCCCCGGGGGTTACCACCACCCCTACGCCACTGACCTCGCACTTCTCCACGGAGCCACGCCGCGGACGAGGGGTCGTCCCCCGTCCGTGACGGACAGAAGATAGGGGGCGCAGGGCCTCGACTGCCACTTGGGCGGACGCGGACTGGGTAGATTCGTCGCAACGGCGGGCGCCGGCACCCGTTCGGCGCCCGTGGTTCCGTGATCCCTGACGACCTCTCGGCAATGTTGGAGACCTCCGTGCGCGTGGTGCTCGCCGAAGACCTCTTCCTCTTACGCGACGGGCTGATCCGCCTGTTCGAGGCCTACGGCTTCGAGGTTCTCGCGGCGGTCGACAACGGGCCCGATCTCAGCCGTGCCCTCGACGACAGCCGTCTGGAGGTGGCCGTCGTCGACGTCCGGCTGCCCCCCTCCCACACCGACGAGGGGCTGCGCTGCGCGCTGGCCGCCCGCCGGAAGCGGCCCGGAATGCCCGTGCTCGTGCTCTCCCAGCACGTCGAGCAGTTGTACGCGCGCGAGCTGCTGGCCGACGGCAGCGGCGGGATCGGATACCTGCTGAAGGACCGCGTCTTCGACGCCGACCAGTTCGTCGACGCGGTGCGCAGGGTGGCGGGCGGCGGTACCGCCATGGACCCCCAGGTCATCTCGCAGCTGGTGGCCAGGCAGTCCTCGGAGGGAACCTCGATCGGTCGACTGACCAAGCGCGAGACCGAGGTGATGGAGCTGATGGCGCAAGGACGCTCCAACGCCGCCATCTCCGCCCAACTCTGCATGACCGAACGCGCGGTCGCCAAGCACACCGCCAACATCTTCGGCAAGCTCGGCCTGGCCCAGTCCGAGGACGACAACCGCAGGGTCCTCGCGGTCCTCGCCTACCTCGACCAGAACTGAGTCCGGGGATGGACCACACGCGTCCGGTCCCGGCTCCCCGCCGTGCCGCACCCCTTACCGCCCACTGCCGCGGCCCCGCCGTCGGCAGGCGGGAACAGGGGTCCGTCGGGGGTGTCCCACGCTTCGGAGCCGGCCCTAGCCTGACGCAATGCCGACGACATCTTCGACCGGTACCGGTGCCGAGGCGGCACCGTGACCCGCCTCCCGTATCCGCCGCAGGACCGCGCCTCGGCGCGGCAACGACGGTGGGACGCGGTGCGCACCTGCGCGCGCACCGCCCTCGCCCGGCTGGCCGCGCCCCTGCCGACGACCGACGCCCCGCCGTCCGTCCTCCCCTCTCCCGCGGCGGAGGAGGACGACGCCCCGCCGCTCGCGACCGCCCCCACCGGTCAGGTGCGCGCAGTGCACACGGTGATGCCCTGGGACGATCTGGTGGGCAGCGCTCAGGTGAGCGTCCGCCTGACCTGGTCCCCCCTGGTCGGCCGGTTGATCGGACTCGACGACGGCGTGCCGCCGCCCTCGCCCGCCCCCGACGGCCACGGCAACGGCCCGCCGCGGTCCCTGCCGGCCACGGGCGGCACGGCCCGCCGGCCACCGACCACCCGGACGACCCAAACCACCCGGACGGCCCAAACCACTCGGACGGCTCCGACCGCCCGAGTGGCCAAGACGTCCCGGACGGTGCCGGTCCAGCCGTGACCGACCGGCCGCCGGGCACCGGACGTCGGCGGGCACCGATCCCTGGACTTGACCCCCCCCATGCGGGCCCCCGAGCCCGCTCTGACGATTGGTGAAGGCGCGATGGCGTTCTACGAATTCATGGCGGACGGCCCGGTGACCGCGCGGGTGCGCATCACCGGAGGAAGCTGCGCGGTCCGGGCGGGCGACGCCCCCGGCGTCACCGTCGAGGTGGCCCCGGCGGTGTCCTGGCGCTCCGGCGACCGCAAGGCGGCCGAGAGCACCGAGGTGAGCTACCACAACGGTGTCCTGTCCGTGGACCGGGGACAGCCGGGCGACCGGCTCAAGGGACGCATCCGGCTCTCCGTCACGGTGCCGGCGGGCTCGGCGCTGGAGTACGCCTCCGATTCGGCCGACCTCGTCTCGCACGGTCCGCTCGCAGCGCTCGTGGCCGACACGGGCTCAGGCGGTGTGGAGGCCGACAGCGTCATCGGCGACGTACACCTCGACCTGGCCTCCGGGGACACCCGGCTGGGCAGCGTCGGCGGCTCCCTGACCTTCGCCACCCGTTCCGGCGGGATGCGGGTGGCGCACGCGGGCGGCCCGGTCAGCGGCAAGTCCGCGAGCGGCGACATGCGGCTGGGCACCGCCGAGCGGGAGGTCCGCGTCGAGACCTCCTCCGGTGACGTCCGCATCGAGACGGTCCGCGGCGGCCTCGTGCAGGCCACCACGTCGTCCGGCGACGTCAGCGTCGGCGTGGCCCGGGGCATGGGCGTGCGGACCAGCCTGCGCACCAGGAGCGGTGACCGTCACGGCGACCTCGTCGACGGCGCCCCCTCCGAGGGAGGCGGAGAGGTCATCGCGGACATCACCACGGCCAGCGGCGACATCACGCTGCGCCGCGCCTGAGGCGACGCGGCCCGCGCCGCCTCGGGAGCAGGCGGCGCACGCCGTTTCGGTACGCGACGCGGGGGCGCAGCGCCGCCGTCGAGCGGCCTCTCAGTGCGGAGATCCATACGCCGGAGCCGTAGGCGAGGTCGTCGAGGCGCCGTGCGATGCCGTAGGCGACGGGACGCGGCCGGGCGGCGGCGTAGCGCCGGCCCGGCAGTTCCAGGGCGACGTCGGTGACGGCCGCCACCGCCGCCGCCCGCCGTACCCGGCGCGAGGCGAGGCAGCCGACGGCGGTGAGCGGCCACCAGTGGCGGGTCAGCAGCGCCGCGCCCTGGCCGAGCGCCGCCAGCGTGCCCAGTCCGGTGAGCCGCACGGCGTGCCGCACCGGCCGCTCGACCCCTTTCAGCTTCTCCACGTTGCGGGCGGTGACGCCGATCGCGATGCTTCCCGCGACGGGTAGGGACCAGCGCCGCTGCGCGAGCAGGGCGAGGAGCAGTGCCGCGCACCAGGGCGCCAGCACGGCGGGGGCCATGTGCTCCGGGTGCCGCTCGGCGAGGGGGTGGGCACCGGTGCCGTAGAAGGCCTTGCGGCGGAACCAGTCGACATGGTTCACCCGGTGCTCGTGGGCGGCCTGGGCAGCGGGTTCGTAGCGGACCCGGTGCCCGGCCCGGACGACCCGCCAGCACAGGTCGACGTCCTCACCCACCCGCATCCCGGCGTCGAAGCCGCCCAGGCTCCGCAGCACGTCCGTCCGGGCGACCACGCATGCTCCGGGCACCCAGGAGACCGGGGTGCCGGGGCGGACGGCGGCCGGGTGGCCGCCGAGGTCCAGCGAGGAGCGGACGCTCTCGTAGCGGCCGAGCCAGCGGCCGGAGTCCGCAGTGGCCAGCGCGGTGATCCTGGGCGCGGCCAGGGCGACTTCGGGGTCGGTGAAGTGCCGCAGCAGCGTGGGCACCGTCCCGGGCGCGAGTACGACATCGGAGTCGACGAACGCCACGTAGGGCGTGGCGACCTCGCGCAGTCCGGCGTTGCGGGCGCCCGCAGGCCCGAGGTTGGTGGTGAGGGCGATCAGACGGGCCTCGTGCCGTGCGGCGACGGCGGCGACCGGGCCGGGGCTGCGGGAGGCGTCGTCCACGACGATGACCGGGGTGCCGGCCGGGGGCCGGATACTCGCCAGGAGACGGTCGAGCTCGTACGGCCGGTCGCGGACCGGGACGACGTAGCTGCACGCCGGACCGGAGCCGCCGGGGCCGGGAAGCGGCGGCAGGTCCCGCACGGACGGCTGGGCGAGGCCGGTGTCCAGCAGGCGCTCGGCGAGGACGGCACCGGCCGCGCAGCGCACCCGCAGCGTGCGTCCGGTGAGCAGCGGCACGGCCCGGGGGCCGAGCCGCAGCAGGCGGGTCGGATGGCCGCCCAGGAGGGTCCGCCCGGAGTCGAGGACCCGGGTGGTCCTGTCGAGGGTGACCACGAAGCCGTGCGGGAGCGTCATGGGCGCGTCGGCTCCCGTCCGCCGGCGGGACGCGGCGCGTCCCCGGCGTCGACGAGACGGCCACGGGCGTCGGCCCGTCCCGCGGTGACGAGCCGCACGGCCGTGGACACCATCTCCTCGAGCAGGGCACGCCCCTGCTCGGCCGTGGCACCGGTCGGATCGCCGAGCACTCCGGACGGGGAGACCGCACGCACCCCATCGGCCACGAGGTGCGGCAGCAGCACCTCCAGCGGCCGGGTGTCGCCGGCGACCGCGGCGGACAGCCGGACCTGCTCGGGCGCCAGGTGCAGCATCAGGGACGTCTCGCTGCGGCCGGCGTGCGCGTCACCGCCGGGTGTCCCGCAGCCGAGCCACGCCACGTCGTGGCCCTCGCCGCGGAGCTGCGCGAGGGCCGTGCCGACGGCGACGGCGTTGCCGCCGTGCCCGTTGACGAGGACGGTGCGGCCGGCCCACAGCGACAGCGACCGCACCGTCTCCACCAGGACGATGCGCAGTGCCTCCAGCCCGATGGACACCGTCCCCGGGAAACCCGCGTGTTCCCCGCTGGCGCCGTACGCGATGCAGGGCGCCGCCAGGGCCGGCCGTGCGGAGAGCCGACGGGCCGCGCCGCGGGCCACGGCCTCGGCGATGACGCCGTCGGTGTGCAGCGGGAGGTGCGGCCCGTGCTGCTCGACGGAGCCGACGGGCACCAGGACCAGCGCACCCTCCGCGACCTCGGGCCACGCCGACCGCGCCAGCTCCACCCCGTCACCCCACGGCACGCGGAACACCGAGGGCGCGGGTGAAGCCGTCCGGGACCACCAAGTCGTCCGGGCCCAGCTCGGCGGCGGAGGAGTGCCCGAGGCCGAGGACCGCGGAGTCCAGGCCGGAGCGGAGGATGTCCAGCACGTTCTCCACGCCCGCCTGCCCGTTCGCGGCGAGCCCCCACAGGTAGGCGCGGCCGATGAGGACGGCACGGGCGCCGAGGGCCAGGGCCTTGGCGACGTCGCCGCCCCGCCGGACGCCGCCGTCGAGCAGCACCTCGATCTGGTCACCCACCGCCTCGGCGATCGCGGGCAGCAGGCGGATGGTGGCGGGAGTGGTGTCCAGGTTGTTCCCGCCGTGATTGGACACCGAGATGCCGGAGACGCCGGCGTCGACGGCGCGCCTCGCGTCGTCGACCCGGGCCACGCCCTTCAGCAGGAACGCGCCGCCCCACTCCTCCCGCAGCCACTTGACGTCGTCCCAGGTGGGCGGCGTCGTCTGCATCCACTCGCCGTACGCGCCGAAGAAGGTGGGGGCCGGGCCCCCGGCCGGCCGGAGGTTGGGGACGGTCAGGTCGGGCAGCCGCCGGGACGAGGCGAACGCCCACAGCCAGCGCGGGTGCGGCAGGACGTCGGGCGCGAACCGGAGTGCCGTCCTGAGGTCGATCCGCTCGGGGATCGCCGGACTGCCCCAGTCCCGTCCGTGGGAGAACGACCAGTCCAGGGTGGCGATCAGTGCTCTGGCCCCGGCCGCCCGGGCGTGCTCCATCTGCCGGGCCATGGCCTCCCGGCTGCCCATCCAGTACATCTGGTAGAACGTGTTCGCGTTGGCCCGGACGACCTCTTCCACGGGCATGCTGGCGAACGAGCTCAGCCCCATGATCACGCCTCGGTTCGCCGCCGCGCGTGCGACGGCCACCTCGCCGTCGGGGTGGACCGCCTGGACACCGGTCGGTGAGATCACCACCGGCAGCGCGGACTCCACCCCGAGCACGGTGGTGCCCAGGTTCCGCTCGGCGTGATGGCCCACGACCCGGGGAGCGAAGCCCAGTTCGGCGAACGCAGCGGTGTTGTCGTCGATGGTCCGGCCGCGTTCGGAGCCGGCCACGAGTGCGCCGTAGACGGTGCTCGGAAGGTACTTCTCGGCGCGTCGCTGCGCCTCCGCGACGGTCTCGAACCAGGGGTTTCTGCCCATTGCCGGGGACTCTCTCTCGCTGGGGACGTCAGGTCGTGCCGTCGGCCGGGTCGGCCAGGGGGTCCTCACAGCACGCAGCGACCGGAGGCCGGTCGAGGTCCGCGCGCCGGGTGAGGACGACGTCGACGGGACGGGGGCGGGCCGCGGTGCGGTGGGAGTGGTCACCCGACGGCTTGGGTACGGTGCGGCCCCGTTCGGCGAGCAGTTTCTCGCCGTGTCCCCGGACGCATTCGGGATCGGGCCCGTCGAGCGGCAGTCCGGTGAAGAACTTGGCGGCCATGCAGCCGCCCTTGCAGGTGTCGTAGAAGGCGCACGAGTGGCACGCCCCTCCCTGTTGCGGCTCGCGCAGCCGCCGGAACAGGTCGGAGTCGCGCCACACGCCGACGAACCCGTCCGGCCCGCGGACGCTGCCGGCGAGGAACTCGTCGTGGATGGCGAACGGGCACGCGTACACATCGCCGACCGGGTCGATCAGACACACCACGCGCCCGGCGCCGCACAGGTTCAGACCCGGCAACGCCTGTCCGAAGGCGGACAGGTGGAAGAAGGAGTCCCCGGTGAGCACCGTGTCGCCGTGCGCGACCAGCCAGTCGTAGAGCTGCCGTTGCTGCCCGGGCAGGGGGTGCAGTTCGTCCCAGACGTCGGCGCCCCGCCCGGAAGGGCGCAGCCGGGTCAGCCGCAGTTGCGCACCGTACCGGTCGGCGAGCACCTTGAAGTCGTCCATCTGCGGGATGTTGTACCGGGTGCAGACGACCGACAGCTTGAAGTTCTTCGCCCCGGCGGCGGCCAGGTGGCGCATCGCGCGCAGCGCGGTGTCGTACGAACCGGACCCGCGCACCGCGTCGTTGACCTCGGCGGTGGCGCCGTCGAGCGAGATCTGCACGTCGACGTAGTCGTCGGCGGCGATACGCCGGGCGGTCTCCGGGGTGATCCGCGCACCGTTCGTGGAGAACTTGACACCGATGCGACGGGCGGTGGCGTAGTCGAGCAGTTCCCAGAAGTCGGGGCGGACCGTGGGCTCGCCGCCGCCGATGTTGACGTAGAAGACCTGCATGGCCTGCAGTTCGTCGATGACGGCCTCGGCCTCGGCGGTGGTCAGCTCCCTCGGGTCCCGGCGGCCGGAGCTGGACAGGCAGTGGGTGCACGACAGGTTGCAGGCGTAAGTGAGTTCCCACGTCAGGCAGATCGGGGCGGCGAGGCCGTACTCGAACAGGTCCACCAGGCGGGAGCCGGGCCGGGTCGTCACGGGGATGGCATGGGTCATGCGGTCGGTTTCCTTTCGACCAGCATCGACGAGCGGGCCAGGGCCGCCATGGCCCTGCCGTACCGGAGGACGTCCCCGTCGGCGACGTCGGCGGCCGTGCAGGCGGCCCGAGCGGTGGGTGCCGAGGCGAGGGCCTGGAGCACGTGGAGGAGCCCGCGGTCCTTGAGGAAGGTCAGTTGCCGGGTGCCGAAGTGGTACAGCAGGGCGCCGAAGGGCTCCGGCCGGACCGCGACCTGCGGATGCAGGTCCCAGGCGCGGTCCAGGTCGAGGTCGGTGACGGACGAGGGTCCGGCGGACATCGTGGGGGCCGGCTCTAGTAGACGCCGCACATGCCGTCGATCGAGATCTCTTCGATCAAATCGTCCACGGCGAGGGGGGATTCGTCGGTGGCTGCGGCGGACGGGGGCGTCCGGTCGGCCGAGTCGGAGTCGGTGCCGGACGGGTTGGGCTCGTGCATGTGACTCTCCCTTGAGGATCCGAGTGGTGGCGCAGGGGGGAGCAGGGCAGAGCGGGCCGCACTCGGTCGGGCGTGTGTCGTGCCGACCGCACCGTGCGTCCCGGGAACAGTACTGGCATGCGGTGCCAAAAGGAAGGGCCGACGGTCGAGGACACCGCTGCGAACGGGCGAGGCCTTGCGCCCAACGGCCTTGGCGGGCTTGGATCCTGAGCCATGACACCAGGCCGGTACCCCGCTCTCGTCGCCGCCGTCGACGTCCGCGCGGCTGCGGGCCGACTGCCGTGAACCCCCGGCCCGACGTCGTCGTGGTCGGCGCCGGAGGCGCCGGTGCCGTCCTCGCGGCCCGGCTGAGCGAGGACGCCGACCGGAACGTGCTGCTGCTGGAAGCCGGCCGAGTTCCCCGCGGTGCGGCCGGGTTCGGCCCCGCACTGCTCGACGCGCGGTTGGTGCCGGGCGCACAGCCGGATCATCCGGCCGTGCACGCCCACGCCGTACGACTGGCTCCGCACCGGCCGTGGCAGGTGCCCCGCGGGCGTGTCCTCGGCGGATCCACCACGGTCAACGGCGGCTACTTCATCCGGGCCCGGCGCGAGGACTTCGACCGCTGGGCCGCCGCGGGGAACCCCGCCTGGGCCCACGACAACGTCCTGCCCCTGCTGCGCGCCCTGGAGACCGACCTCGACTTCGGTCCCGGCCCGGCGCACGGGCAGAGCGGGCCGATGCGGATCACGCGCAGCCGCCTGGCGCACCCGGCCGCCTCCGCGTTCCGCGAGGCCGCCCGCGCACTGGGCTTCCCTGCCGAACCCGACAAGAACGACCAGGCCCCCGCGGGCTTCGGCCCCGTGCCCTCCAACTCGGTCGACGGCGTGCGCCGCAACACCGGGCTCAGCTACCTGCCGCCCGAGGTGCTCGACCGCCCCAACCTCACCGTTGCCGATGGCTGTTCGGTCCAGCGTGTCGTCGTGGAGCGAGGCCGCGCCACCGGTGTGCTGGCCGAACGCGGCGGCGACCGCACCAGGTTCGACGCGGGCACCGTCGTTCTCAGCGCAGGCGCCCTCGCCACCCCGCGCCTTCTCCTGCTCTCCGGGATCGGCCCGCACGCCGACCTCCGGCGCATCGGTGTCCCCGTGGTCCACGACGCGCCCGCGGTCGGCACCCGCTTCGGCGACCACCCGCAGCTCGTGCTCGACTGGGCACCGCACCACGACCTGGGCGAGCCCGCCGGGTCCTGGCTCGGCGGCTGCCTGCATCTGTCCTCCGCAGGCACCTCGGCCCCGCGTGCCGGTCGCGGCCCGGGCGATGTGGAGATCCTCCAGTCCCTGATTCCCCTGGCCGGACTCACCGGCGGTGCCGTGCGCGTCCCCGGCGCCCCGCTCCCCTTCCTCGCCTCCGTTCAACTCCCCCATCCCACCGGGCGCCTGCGCCTACGGTCCGCCGACCCCGCTGTGCCGCCCCGTATCGACTACCGCTATCCGAGCTCCCCGGAGGTCCGGCACCGGCTGCGGACCGCCGTTCGCGTCACCGCGGAACTCCTCGGCACGCCCCCCTTCGCGGCACTCACCTCCGGCCTGACCGAACCGGTGTCCCGCTTCCTCGACGACGACCGCGCCCTGGACCACTGGATCCGCGGCCGTCTCGGCACGGCCCAGCACACCTGCGGAACCGTCCCGATGGGGCCCGTCGACGGCCCCGCCCGCGGCGCGGTCGACCAGTTCGGCCGGGTGCACGGCGTCCGCGCGCTGCGCGTCGCGGACACCTCCGTCCTCCCGGACACCCCCCACCGCGGCCCCGCCGCGACGGCCGTCCTCGTGGGCGAGCTGATCGCCGACGCGATCCGGCGCGACCTGCCCTGACGCGGTCACACGGCGCCCAAGCCCTCGTCCAGCCGCCGGAAGGCGAGGTCGAGCAGCCCGCTCAGCTCGGCGCCCTCCTCCGCCAGCCAGTGCTCGTACGCCGTGACCGCGGCGGCGAGCACGGTGTGGCCGAACAGCCGCGGCACCATGTGGGACGGCGGCAGACCCAGGCGCCGCGCCACGAAGTCGGCCACGATCGCGCGCCATGACGCGTAGCGCAAGGCGGAATCGGCCTGAAGGGTGGGCACCGTCAGGATGAGTTCCATCCGCTGCCGGTGCCAGGGCACCACGCCCGCGTCGAACCGGTTGAACTCCACGACGCCCTCGCGCAGCGCCGCCATCACCGGCACACCGGGGTCGGAGGCGTCCAGCAGGGTCCGGAACCTGCTCAGTTGCTCCTCGAAGTCGCCCCAGACCAGGTCGTTCTTCGAGGCGAAGTAGCGGAAGAAGGTCCGTCGGCCGATACCGGCGGCCCCCGCGATGTCGTCGACCGTCGTGGAGTCGAAGCCCTGCCGTGCGAACAACTCGAAGCCGAGCCGCTCCAGATCGGCACGCGAGGTGACACGCGGACGCCCCGTCCTGGCCGGCCGGTCGGCCACGCCGCGCGAAGGCGACTCCATACAGGGCTCCTTCCGCAGGGCTTCAACATACCGCCGCCCGCCTGCGGGCACGGCCGCAACGACGTGGCCACCCTCCGACGGCTCGGAGACCGGGAGAGGGGCCTGCCTGCCGACCGGCCCGCACGGGACGGTTCCCGCCACGGCGCGCTGCACCGCGGGCCGGTACCGGGCCGCTCAGTAGCGCTGAGCCTTGGCGATCTCGGCGGTGAGCCTGGGTTCCAGGGGCTTGCGGCTGATGGCGAGGGGGTGCGCCTTCTCGCCCGGCTTCAGGTCCTCGGCGCCGACGTAGCGGGTCTCGGCGACCTTGCCGTCGGGGTCCCGGAAGTCGACCTGCACGGCGTAGGAGGCGGTCTTGTCGGTGCTGTTGGTGATGTTCACGATCAGGGCGAGCAGGCCGCCCGTCTGGGGTGTCGGCATGCCGGTGAGCGATACGTCGGAGATCGCGTTGCCCCGGCCCTCGACGTTCTCGAGCGCCTTCCGGGCGGCCGCGTTGGCGCGCTCCGCCTCGGCCGAGACCGATGCCTCGAACTCCGAGGCGCGGGCCGAGGCGGAGGATGCCGCGGCCGAGGCCCTGGCACGGGCCGACGCCTTGACGGACGCCCCGAGCGAGGAGAGGGCGGACGGCGGGGTGCCGGAGAACGAGGCGGTCTCCGGCCCGGTGGGAGTGGGAGTGAACGAAGGGCTGCTGCCGCCGCTGTCCGTGCTGCAGGAGACGAGCGACGCGGCGGTCAGCGCCGCCAGCCCCAGCCCGGCCAGTGTTCCGGCGACCGGGCGCTGCCGGACGGGGTTCCGTGCGCGGGGTGCACCAGTGCTCATGGGGTGGCTCGCTCTTCGTCGTGGCAGCCCGGGCGCCGCCCGGCGGCTGCGCATGTCGGACGTCCTGAAAAGTGCGTGGAGGGCATCACCGGACCATTGCGTCACGGTCGCCGCGCGTGCGCACGCCGGAGGCGGTGACGGAGGGACCGGTGCCGCCATCCGGTGGAAGGACCGCCGCCCCGGCGGAGTCAGCCCCCCACCAGGTGCCGGTTCGGTTCCTTGGCCCGCTGCTCGTACTCCGGCAGTACGACGACGACGGCGCCGCCCGACGTCAGCAACGCGTTCCCGTCGGCGCCCGCGACGAAGGTGTCCGGCTCGCGCCAGGCGGTCACCACCCGGCGGACGCCCGCGTCCAGGATCAGCCGGGCGCACGGGGCGGGGCGGGAGGCGCGGCGGGCGCAGGGCTCCAGGCTGCTGAAGACGGTGGCGGTGGCCAGCCGCGGGTCGCCGGGCGAGATCTTGGCCAGGGCCGCCTCCTCCGCGTGCACCACCGGGTCCGCTCCCTCGCGGGAGTGGCCGCGGGCCAGTTCGGACCCGTCGGACGCGACGACCACCGCGCCCACCGAGAACGCGGTCTCCGACGGGGGGCACTGCGCCGCGAGGTCGCAGGCCAGCTCCAGCCACCGGCGGTCGGCGGCCGAGACCGCCGGTCCGGTGCCCGGCGCCGTGGGGGCGTAGCGGGCCAGGACGACGTCCTCGATGCGGCGGGTCTCCAGGAGGCGCAGCCGTCCGCCCTGGTAGGCGCCGGGCCCGAACAGGCGGGGGGCGTCCGGGTCGCCCACGAGGAGCGGGGCCAGGACGAGCTGCAGTTCGTCGGCCAGGCCCTGCTGCAGAAGCTGGGTGTGGACGGTGCCGCCGCCCTCGACCATGAGACGCCGCACGCCGCGCTCGTCGTACAGGTGCTCCAGCAGGGGCCGCCAGTCGCGCAGCTCCGGGCCCAGGGACACGACGTCCGCCGCCAGGCCGGCCCGCCGGGCCCGCTCGGCGCCCTCGTCCGTCGTACAGACCAGCTTGGCACCGCCGGTGTGCCAGAAGCGGGCCGCCGGATCCAGATCGCCGGACGCGGTCACCGCGACCTTCAGCGGGAACTCCGGCCGGCCCGCCGCGACGCGTGCGGCACGCCGCTCCGGAGAGTTGACCAGCAGGCGCGGGTTGTCGGCGCGGATGGTTCCGGCCCCGACCAGGATCGCGTCCACCGACGCCCGCACCTCGTCGACCCGGTCGAAGTCGGCCGGGCTGGAGAGCAGGAGGCGCTCGGGGCCGGTGTCGTCCAGGTAGCCGTCGAGGGAGACGGCGGCGGAGAGGAGGACGTGGGGGAGGGGCATCGGGTGCTCCAGGGCGGGGCTCGTGCGTACGGAGGGCGGGCGATGTGCGGGCGGGTGTGCGGGCGGGTGTGCGGGTGTGCGGGCCCAGGCGGGTCGGGGGGCCCGCGGGTGTCGGCGGGCCGGCGGGCCGGCGGGCCGGTGGGGTGGCGGGCCGGCGGGCGTGGTGTGGGCGGGGTGGCGGGTCGGTGGCGGCAGGGCGGCCGCCGGGCGTGCCGTCCCCCGTGCGCGGGGGAATGCACCCCGGGCCCTCGGGCCGCTGCCGCACCGCTTCATCCTGGCCGTTCCCTCCGGGCCGCGGGCCGCCGGCTGCTCGCCGCCGGTGCCGCCGAGCGTACGAGACCCGCGGACGATCGTTCGTGCCCGGCCGGCCCGGACCGCGGCCTCTCCGGGGCCCGGCGGGCTCCGCCGGGACCGGCCGGTGGCGGAAGCGGGGTGGCGCCGGGGCCGGTGCGGGGCCGACGGAGGTGCGGGATGGCGGAGGTGCGGGATGGGGGTGCCGGTGGTGCCGGTGGTGCCGGTGGCGAGGGTGGGCTCCGGGCGGTGGTGAGGGGCCCGGGGGAATCGATTCGCTCTTCGCGCCGCACATGCCGTACAGTGAAGGCACGCCGACGCGGGGTGGAGCAGCTCGGTAGCTCGCTGGGCTCATAACCCAGAGGTCGCAGGTTCAAATCCTGTCCCCGCTACTGAAGGCCGAGGGCCGGAAGCCGAAAGGTTTCCGGCCCTCGGCTTTTCTGCGTGACGGGAAGTGTGGAGCCCGCTCGCGCGGCGCGGTCCTCTCCGGTGCGGCGGTCCCCGGCGCCGGGTGGCTTCCGTCGGTCACGGATTCCGGCGCGGAAGTCGGCGTAGGGGTCACCGCGGAGGGCGTCGCCGAGGCCGTCGAAAGGCCACCGGGAAATCGCCGCGACGGTCCTCGGGGCAGGCGTCGGGAACGTCGTCACGGTACGTCAGCGGGCGACCTCCCTCCGATAACAACTGACACAACGTCAGTTTCGGGGTGCTCGGCGCCCCCCTCTCGAGACGGGGTCAACTAGCCCGTTTTCGCCCGTTCATGACCTGTAAGTCCAGGCCGAAAATGTTAATGATCAAGCCGAACGGCTTGGAATCTCGCCTACGCGTCTATTAACGTTCGATAACGCAGCGCGCTTGTCCCAGCCGTCACAGGAGGCGGCTACGTGCTCACGCGCCGAATCCCGTCAGGGAACCGGGGAACCACCGTATTGGGGTGAATCGGGCGCATGGCTCCGTCTGAGGGCGGTCGGCATGCGCGCGTAGGAGACCTTCCCGCTCCGAACCCGTCAGCTAACCCGGTAGGCGAGACGGAAGGAAAGGAGTACGCCCGCGTGGCGTCCAACCGGCTTGCCCCCGAGGCCCCGTACGTGCCGAGTCAGCGCGGCCCAGAGACGTTCGGCTACGGCGACCACCGCAGCGACGAAGGCCCCTGGGAGGAGTGGAACCCCACCGAGGAGTCCGTCCGTCCCGTCCGCGGTCGGCACCGCGTCGTCAAGCAGCGCGGCGGCGGACTCGCCCGCAGCTCCACCGTGCTGGGCGTCGGCGTCATCGCGGCCGTCGGCGCGGGCGGCATGGCCAGCGCGCAGACCGGCAAGCCGCCGGTGTCCATCTCGCTGCCCGACCTGCCCTCCGTCGGTTCGCTCATCTCCGACGGTTCCGGCGACGCCGGTGGCTCGCAGGCGGATGCGGCGGGCGGAACCGCCACGGCGCCGCTCAGCGGCGTCGGCATGACCGTCTCCGACAGCCGGCAGGGCTCGGCCGACGCCGGAGAGGCGCTGCGCAACCGCATCATGGCCCAGGCCGAGTCGCAGCAGGTCCAGGTCGACGCCAAGGCACAGGCCGCAACCGAGGCCTCCCTCGCCGAGGAGACCGAGAAGGCCGCCGCCGCCGCGGAGCAGAAGGCCGCCGAAGAAGCCGCCGCCGCCAAGAAGAAGGCCGAGGCGGAGGCCGCGAAGAAGGCCGAGGCCGAGCGCCTGGCCGCGCTGGCCCGCCAGTACACGCTGCCGGTCGTCTCGTACACCATCACCTCCACCTTCGGGGAGGCCGGCTCGCTGTGGTCCTCCGGCTACCACACCGGCCTCGACTTCGCCGCGCCCACCGGCACCCTGATCAAGGCGGTGCACAGCGGCACCGTCACCGAGGCGGGCTGGGCCGGTTCCTACGGCTACCGGACGATCCTCACCCTGGACGACGGCACGGAGCTGTGGTTCTGCCACCAGTCGTCGATCAACGTCAGTGTCGGCCAGAAGGTCAGCACCGGTGATGTCATCGGCCGGGTGGGGGCCACCGGCAACGTCACGGGCCCCCACCTGCACCTGGAGGTCCACCCCAACGGCCAGGCCACCGCGACCGACCCGATGGCGTGGCTGCGCGGCAAGGGCCTCACTCCCTGACCAGCGCTCCCTCCCGTTCCCCGGGGCGGTTCCGCGCCCCGCCCGGACCCGATGCGGGCGCCGGGTCCCCGACCTCGGCGGGCTCCCCGCGCCCGGAACCCTGCCGCCCCCACCGGGAGTGTCCCTCAGGGTGGCGCTCCGCTTCCCACTCGCACCCCTGACCCCCGGCGGTCCTGACGGCACCCCCCGACGTCGGGTCCGCCGGGCCTCCGCCGCGCCGGCGGCCGCACCCCGGGACCGGGCCCGACGACCGCCGGCCGGCGCGGCGTCCGCCACCGCCCGGGAACGGAGACCGCGGCCCACCCGGGACCGCGGGGAGGCGGCGGGGCCGGTCACCCCGCACCGGAATAGCCGCACGCACCGGCCGCGTTGACGCACACCATGACTTCTCTGCGCAAACTCGGCAGTTCCGACCTGGAGGTCTTCCCGCTCGCCCTCGGCGGCAACGTCTTCGGCTGGACCGCCGACCAGGACCTGTCCTTCGCCGTGCTGGACGCCTACGCGGCCGCCGGAGGCAACTTCATCGACACCGCCGACTCCTACTCGGCCTGGGCCGAGGGCAACCGGGGCGGCGAGTCAGAGACCGTCATCGGCAGGTGGGCGGCCGCCCGCGGCAACCGCTCCGACCTGGTGATCGCGACGAAGGTCAGCCAGCACCCCGAGTACCGGGGCCTGAACGCGGACACCATCAAGGCCGCCGCGGACGCCTCGCTGCGCCGCCTGGGCACCGACCACATCGACCTGTACTACACCCACTTCGACAAGCCCGAAGTGCCGGTCGAGGAGATCATCGGTGCGCTGGACGAACTGGTGAAGGCGGGCAAGGTCCGCCACATCGCCGCCTCCAACATCTCCGCCGAACGGCTGCAGGCGTCCCTCGACTTCTCCGACCGCGAGGGGCTCGCCCGCTACGTCGCACTGCAACCGCACTACAACCTGGTCTCGCGGGACACCTACGAGGGCGCGCTGCAGGACGTCGCCGCGCGCGCCGGTCTGGCGGCGGTGCCGTACTACGCGCTCGCCTCGGGCTTCCTCACCGGCAAGTACCGGCCCGGCACGACGGTCGACAGCGTGCGGGCCGGCGGTGCCGCGAAGCACCTGGAGACCGAGCGGGGCCGGAAGGTCCTCACCGCTCTCGACGAGGTGGCCGAGGCCCACGGCAGGCCCGTGCCGACGGTGGCCCTGGCCTGGCTCGCCGCCCGCCCGACGGTCGCCGCCCCGATCGCCTCCGCGCGCACCGTGGAGCAACTGCCGGCCCTGCTGGGCGTGGCCGACCTCGAGCTCACCGAGGAGGACCTGGCCAGGCTGAGCGAGGCCTCCGCCTGACCCGCCCGCCCGCCGCGCAGCCGCCGGGGCCCGCGTCCGGCGAGGTGCCGGCCCGGTGTCCGGCGGGGTGCCGGCCCGGTGTCCGGGCCGGCCCGGTGTTCCCCGGCCGCCACGGCCGCGCGCCCGGTGGCTACGGCCGGTACGGGTGGTGCGCCTGCCCCGACGGGGCCGTTCCGTGCCCCCAAGCCTGCGCCGGACCGGATGGCGGCGGGACCGGCGGTCTGGCCGCCGTCGCCCCGGCCGATCCGGGCGCCGGCACCGGTGCCGGCCCGGGTGCCGGCCCGGCGGGGGCCGCTGCGGAACCCCGCCAGACCTGCTGGAGGGGGAGAGCCGGGCGGGTCGGGTGGCCGGGGGGCCCGGGGTACGGGTAGCCGGGGTAGGCCGGGTGCGGGTAGCCCGGCAGGAGCGGTGGGTAGGCCGCCGCCGGCCGGCGCGGTGCGGTCACCCGCGCCGCGTACTCCAGTGCCGGCCGCGCCGCCTCGCGCCGCCTCCACAGCTTCTGCAGCAGCTCCTGCTCGCGCACGGCGAAGTCGGCGCCCGCCCGCCCCCGGTGCGCGCGGCGCCGCAGGAACGCCAGCGTCGTCGCGTCCGCCTCGTACCCCGCGACCTCCCGTGCGGCGGGTTTGCCGAGGTGGTGGCGGGCGTAGTCGCGGGCCGTGCGGCGGGCCCGCATCGAGCCGAGCGCGAACGGCTCGGCCGGCGTCAGCCAGCCCGCGGCGACGTACGCCGGCAGTTCCTCGCGCACGGCCCGCAGCTCACGCTGCCTGATCCAGATCACCAGCCAGGTCAGCAGCCCGAACGCGGGCGCCATGAATCCGCCGTAGACGGCGAAGAACCCGAGCGGGCCGAAGGTCGCCGAGCCGTTCCAGAAGGCGTGCATGCCCATCGCGAGCAGCAGCCCGCACGGAGGGACGAGGAAGCGGCGCAGCCGCTGCCGCTCGGCGGAGAGCGCGGCGATGCCGAAGCCGATGCCGGTGCACACGGTGAACAAGGGGTGCGCGAACGGCGACATGACGACGCGCACGAAGAAGGTCGCCGCGGTGACGGAGGGTATCCCGCGGCCGCCGCTGAGCTGGTCGGAGCCGAAGGCGTTTCCCAGGTAGAGGATGTTCTCGGTGAAGGCGAAGCCGGTGGCGGTGACACCGGCCGTCACCACCCCGTCGACGATCCCGGTGAAGTGGCGGCGGCGGAAGAGGAAGACGAGCAGGACGGCGGCGGCCTTCGAGGACTCCTCCACGATGGGCGCCACCACGGTCGCCCCGATGGTGTTCGCGTCGACCGGGTCGGCCGTCGAGGTGGCTATCCACCGGGTCGCGAAACTGTTCGCGATGATGGCGATCAGCGCCGCCGCACAGGCCCCCCAGGCGAACGCGAACAGCAGGTTCCGCCACGGAGCCGGGTCGACCCGGTCCAGCCAGACGAACGCGGCGACGAGCAGCGGCACCGGCAGCACGGCGAGGCCCAGACCGACCAGGAAGCCCTCGGTGCCGGTCTCCCGGCGTACCAGGGCGAGGATGACCAGCCCGGAGAGGGCGAGCAGGGTGATGAGGGCTCCGTAGCGCACCGAGGCGCGCTGCCACCAGTGCCGATGCCGGAAAACGCCGCCGGGGACGCCGGGGTCGGGGTGCGGTGGATACGTCGGGAACGGGGGACTGGTGGCCACGGCATGACCCTAACGAGACAGGGGCGCCGCCCGCGACGGTGTTCCCGGCTGCCGCCGGCCGTCGGCCCGTGCGGGGCGATGCGGTGCCGGCGGTGCGGGAAGAAGGCGTCAGGCGCCGGCGGAAGGGTGGTCGGGGTCGTCACGGTGCGCTGCGCGACGGAAGAGGAGGTCGTGCACGACATGACCCTTGTCCAGCCCCTGGCCCTCGAAACGGGTCAGCGGCCGGAAGGCGGGGCGCGGTGCGAAACCGCCGTCGGCCCGGGTGTTCTCGAACGCCGGGTGCGCGGTCAGGACCTCGAGCATCTGCTCCGCGTACGGTTCCCAGTCGGTCGCGCAGTGCAGCACCGCCCCCGGCCTCAGCCGGGCCGCGGCCAGGGTCAGGAACTCCGGCTGGATGAGCCGTCGCTTGTGGTGCCGCTTCTTGGGCCAGGGATCGGGGAAGTAGACGCGCAGCCCGTCCAGGGAGTCCGGGGCGAGCATCTCGCGCAGCAGGATGATCGCGTCTCCGTTGGCGACCCGGATGTTGGACAGTCCGTTCCGGTCGGCGAGACTGAGCAGGTTTCCCTGACCTGGCGTGTGCACGTCGACAGCGAGGATGTTGGTCCCCGGGTCCCCGGCGGCCATCCGGGCCGTCGCCTCGCCCATCCCGAAGCCGATCTCCAGCACCACGGGTCCGCCGTTGCCGAACAGCTCGGCCACGTCGACGACCCGCTGCCCGTCGATGTCGAGTCCCCACTCGGGCCACAGCCGCTGCAGTGCGTCCGCCTGCCCTGCCGTCACCCGGCTCCGCCGCGGCTGGAAGCTGCGGATGCGCCGCTCGAAGTGCGATCCGGCCGGGTCCGCCTTCGGGCCGTCGGGGAACCGCGGCTCGCCCTTGGCCCGGCTGTGCCGGACGGAGACCCCGGGGGTGTGCGGGGGCCGCTCGTCGCCGGGGGCGGGCCGGGAGGTTTCGGGAGTGCTCAGGGAGTCAGACACAGTGAGGTCGATTTTACGGGGCGCGCGCGGCCTGTCTCCGGCCGGCCGAGTCGGCGGCCCCGGACGGGGGCCGCAGCCGAGGGCGGGGCCGGCGCCGCCGGTGCGGCGGTCACGCGGAGTCGAGTACCGCCAGCGCCCTGCGCGCCACCTCCCTGCCGATCGGCAGGGAGGCCGTCGCCGCGGGGGACGGCGCGTTCAGCACGTGCACGGCCCGGGCGCCCTCCCGGAAGAGGAAGTCGTCGACCAGCGTTCCGTCCCGCAGCACCGCCTGCGCCCGCACCCCGGGCGCCGCCGCGACCAGATCGTCGTCGGTGACCGCGGGCAGCAGTCTGCGCACCGCCGCCGCGAACGCGCCCTTCGACAGGGACCGCCGCAGTTCGCCCGCTCCGTACCGCCAGTGCCGCCCGGCGATCCGCCAGGCACCGGGCCAGGCCAGCGTCCCGGCCAGTTCGCGCGGCCGAACCACCCCCCACCCGTAGCCCTCCCGGGCGAGCGCCGGCACCGCGTTGGGTCCTATGTGGACGCCGCCGTCGATCCCCTTGGTCAGGTGCACGCCGAGGAACGGGAACGCCGGGTCGGGCACCGGATACACCAGGCCCCGCACCAGTCCGGGCCGCGCCAGCTCGTAGTACTCGCCCCGGAAGGGCACGATGCGCGCCTCGGGCTCGTCGCCGGTCAGCCGGGCGATCTCGTCGCAGTACAGCCCGGCGCAGTTCACCAGCATCCGCCCGCGCACCACGTCCCCGCCCGCGGTCCGTACGGCGACGCCCCGCTCCGGCCGCCGGTCGATCCGGACCACCCGTGCCCCGTAGCGGATCTCGGCACCCGAGGCCTCGGCGAGGTGGCGGGCGACGCCCGTGAAGTCGCAGATCCCCGTCGTGGCGACGTGTATCGCCGCCAGCCCCCGCACCTCCGGCTCGTACTCGGCGATCTGGGCGGCGCCCAGCTCCCGCACCGGGATGCCGTTCTCCCGGCCCCGCTGGACCAGCGCGTGCAGGCGGGGCAGTTCCGAGCGGTCCGTCGCGACGATCAGCTTGCCGGTGACGGCGTGCTCGATGCCGTACTCCGCGCAGAACTTGACCATCTCCGCCGCGCCCCGCACCGCGTACCGCGCCTTGAGGGAGCCCGGGCGGTAGTAGACCCCGCTGTGGATGACTCCGCTGTTCCGGCCCGTCTGGTGCCGGGCCGGACCGGGCTCCTTCTCCAGCACCGTCACCCGCGTGCCCGGCGCCGCGCGCGTGATCGCGTACGCCGTCGACAGGCCGACGATCCCGCCGCCGATCACCAGCACGTCGCAGTCGTACGCACCCCGCCGAATGTCCCGCACCTGCCGCGGCACCTGCACCACCTCCCGCTACCGATAGTGCACTGCGCCACTGACAACGTCTTCAAACGCCGCGGGTACCCGCCGTTGCCCCGCCGTTGTACCGGTGTGCGCGAACGCGGACCGCGGCCCCGCCGACCGGCCGGGCCGAACCGGCGCGGGACCGGTCGGGCCGAACCGGCTCGGGACCGGCTCGGGACCGGCGCGGACCCGGTCGGGCGGAACCGGCCGGCTCGGAGCGCCGGCGGCCGCCGCGGGGCCGCTCCACCACCGCCGCGCGAGCCGGACCGGCCGCACGCTACGCCGGGGTCAGCAGCGGCCGGGCCCGCTCCCGCAGCTCCACCACGCGCGGCTCGTCCCCGTAGGGCTCCAGCCGGTGCAGCAGGTCCTTCACGTACTCCGTCGTGCGCGCCGACGAGATCCGCCCCGCGACCTCGACCGCCCGCACTCCCTGCTCGCAGGCCGCGTCCAGGTTGCCCGACTCCAGTTCGGCGACCGCCGACACCACCAGGCGCAGTCCGTGCGACCGCACGAACTCCTCCGTCGGCTTGGACAGCGCCTGCTCGGTGAACCGGCGCACCTGGCGGGGTGCCTTCAGGTCGCGGTAGCACTCGGCGGCGTCGGCGGCGAAGCGGTCGTAGCCGTAGAAGCCCAGCCAGGACGGGTCGTTGTCGCCTGGGCGGGACCGCTCCAGCCAGGCCTCCGCCGACTTCAGCGCGGCTCCGGCGGCCTGGGCGTCCGAGGCCCGCGCGTGCGCGCGGGCCTCGACGAGGCGGAAGAAGCTCATGGTGCGGGCCGTGGCGGCACCGCGGTTGCGTTCCAGCGCGGCCTGCGCGAGGTCGACGCCCTCGTCGCCGAAGCCGCGGTAGGTCGCCTGCAGGGACATGGACGCCAGCACGTACCCGCCGAGCGGCACGTCCGCCGCGGCGCGCGCCAGCCGCAGCGCCTGGATGTAGTAGCGCTGCGCCGCCTCCTGCTGCCCGGTGTCGAACGCCATCCAGCCGGCGAGGCGGGTGAGTTCGGCGGAGGCCCCGAACAGGGACCGCCCCACCTCGTCCGAGTAGGAGCCGAGCAGCAGCGGCGCGGCCTCCACCCGCAGGCACTCCGGGACCATCGACGAACGCCAGTCGCCGCCCCCGTACTTGGAGTCCCAGCGCCTGGCGTCCTCTGCGGCCTCCCGTAACTTCTGCACGTCGCTGTGGCCGACCTTGAGCGGTGCGCCGGAACCCTCCGCCGGGATCGCCTCGCGCGCCACCGAACTGTCGGCCGGGGTTATCAGCCATCGTGAGGCGGGCGTGGCGTAGGCGCTCACCGCGAAGGAACCGGCCAGCGACTGCCAGATGCCGCCCGAGCCGGCGCGCCGCCCGGCGAGGTCGAGCCGGTACAGCTCGGTCGCCGATCTCACCGCCTGTCCGACGTCCCGGGGGAAGGCGAGGCCCACCTCCGGTGCGGGATCCGCGTCCGCCAGGCCGATCTCGTGGAGCGGCACCGGCCGGCCCAGCTTCTGCCCGATGGCGGCGGCGATGAGGTGGGGTGCCGCACCCTGCGGGACCATGCCCTTCGACACCCAGCGCGCCACCGAGGTCTTGTCGTAGCGAAGTGTCAACCCGCGCTGGGCGCCGAGATCGTTGACGCGCCGCGCGAGTCCTGCGTTGCTGATTCCCGCGAGGGCGAGAACGGCGCCGAGCTTTTCGTTCGGCCCGCGTTGCTCCCTGGACATGCGCCACCCCTCGACACAGACGGCTGCCGCACTGGCATAACCACGCGGCATTCGTACGTAAACCCAGCGTAGTTCGCCGCATCCCAAGCGTTAAGGGGCATTGTTCCGGATGGCGGGATTGTGGTCCGTACTGGAGTGCGGCGCCCTGCACGCAGGGTTGCCGTGTGCTCCGGGGCGTGTGGCCGTGCGCCTGTCCGTGCGCTCTTCTCCGGCCACCGGGGGAGCGGTTCCATGGTCCTTGCGTGGGTCGGCCCGCTGTACTGGATCCAGTGGGCTGGGGGACACCGCCGCCTACATCCCCGCGGGCGGCGGAACGGTCCGGGAGGCGTCTCCGCCTCCCGGACTGCGCACCGGCCGGGTGGTGCGCGCGACCTGTACGGAGCGTGTGCACCTCGCCCGCCCGCGCCTGCCGATCTCCGCCAAACATCGCTGATTTGGCTGAAAATCGACCCTTCTTCCCGCGGGTGATTTCCCCTCCGACCATGCACGTTCGGGGCGCACCCAGCGTTCAGAGGGAGCGTACCGGGGGCGCATTCGCGTCGCGGCGCTCACGGGGCGCAAGGGGCTCGCGGATGGCGCACACCGGGCGCCGGGGGCGCGTTGACCGGATCGCGGGCAGCGCCGTCGCCCCTCCGAGGCGCCCTCTTCGTGGCAGCATGGTGACCCGTTCGTACGGAGCACTGTGGTCCACGGCCTGTGGAGGCGTCGATGCGGTGGTTGGTGGGTTGGAGCAGCACCGCCGCGGTAGCCGCCGGAGTCGGCTCCGCCGGAACAACCGGGCACGAGGGCGAGACCGTGCACCCGGTCGGCTCCCAACTCCTCTGGGGCGACCCCGACCCCCTCTGGGCGGTCGGCGACTGGCGGCCCGACGAGGTGCGGGTGATCAAGGTCGACCACCAGACCCGGATCGCCGTACTCGGCCTGTGCGGCGCCAGCGACGAGCAGTTGCGGGTCGGATTGTTCGCCGCCCGCGGCGGCGCCCTGCGCCATCTCACCGCCTGGCCGGGCAGTTACACGGCCGTCGTCCAGGTCGGCCGCCGGGTCACCGTCTGCGGCGACCTCGCCGGCGCCCGCCCCGTGTTCCACACCCCGTGGGCCGGCGGCACGGCCTACGCCACGGCCGCGCTGCCGCTGGCCGACCTCGTCGAGGCCCACCTCGACTTCGGGCACCTCGCAGCGCTCCTCGCCGCCCCGGACGTACCGGCCGCGGTGCACGAGTCGACCCCCTACGCGGACGTACGGCGCGTCCCGCCCGGGCACGCGCTCATCCTGCGGGCCGGGGCGCGCGAGATCGTCGGGTACGAGCCGGTCGCCTCCCTCGCGGTGGCGGCCCCGTCCGCCGACCCGGACAGCGCCCTGGACTCCGTGCGGGACGCGCTGGTGGCGGCCGTGCGCGCCCGCCTGTCCGCCCCCCGGCACCTGCCCGACCTCGATCCGGGGCCGGTACCCGGCATGGGCCCGGCGGAACGGCGGGCCGCCCGCGGGATGCCGGTCCCCGGCATCGGCGCGGACCTCTCCGGCGGCCCGGCCTCCGGCACCCTCGCCCTGCTCGCCGCCGGCCTCCCCGGCAGGCCGGGCACCCTCCTCGGCCACGGCACCGGCGCCGGCGAACGGCTGCTCGCGGTCACCTTCAACGACCTGGCGGTCGCCGGCCCGGAGGCCGAGATGCAGCGGGCCGGCTCGCTCGCCGCCAACCCGCGCCTGCACCACGTGGTGGTCACCGGCGGCGAGGAACTCCTGCCCTACGCCGACCTGGACGGCCCGCTGACCGACGAACCCGGGCCCGCGCTGATCACGGCCGCCCGCCACCGCGCCCGCCTCGCCGCCGGCAGCGCCGACCACCTCGTCGGCCACGGCGCCCGGCAGGTCCTCGACGCGCACCCCGCACGCCTGGCGGACCTGCTGATGGACCGCAAGCGGCGGCAGCTGGTCCGCCCGGTCGCCGCGCTCGCCCGGGCGGACGGTTCGGTGCTGGCCCCCGCACGCGTCTACGCCGCGGCCCGCCGACTCGCCCGCACCCCCTACCGCGCCGGCCTGGAAGCCCTCGCCGAACGCCTCGTGGACCGGCGCTTCGCCGAACCCGCGGGCGCCGCAGGGGCCTCCCTGGAGGCGCTCACCTGGGCCGGGCCGGGCCCCGCCGCACGCTGGCTGACCGGAGAGGCCCTCGCTGAAGTATCGGTTCGCCTGAGGGGTGCGCTGCACGGGTCCGGAGCGGGCCCCGGTCAGCGCCCCGGCGACTACCGGGCCCGGGCCGCTCTCGCCCGGCACGCCGCCGACCTGCGCGTACTGGAGCAGGCGGCGGAGATCCGCTCCCAGCGCCTGCACGCCCCCTTCCTGGACAACCAGGTCGTGCGCGCCTGCCGCGCCCTCCCCGAGACGCTGCGCGTACAACCCGGCGCACGCGCGGACATCCTGCGCACCGTCCTCCACGGCGCCGGCGTGACCGACCTGCCGGCCGGCTGGGGCTCCCCGTCCCACGCCTCCCGTGCGGCCGCCGCCCACACCGGGCTCCGCGTCGCCGCGGAGCCCGTCGCCGCCCTCTTCGACACCCCGCTGCTCGCCGAGGCCGGGCTGGTCGAGGCCCGCGTCGTCCGCCAGGCCCTGCGCGAGGCGGCCGCCGGCGCCCCGGTCCCCCTCGACGGCCTCGCCGACCTGGTCTCCCTGGAACTCTGGCTCCGCCGGCTGCTGGCCCGCCGGGGCACCTGCTGGACCGGGACCCCGGCACGCGCCCGCGCGGTACCGGCCGGTATCACGCCGCGCGGCCGGGCCCTGGGAGCAGCGGCACGCAGAGGCTGAAGCGGGGCCGAAGCAGGACTGGTGCCGGACTGGTCCGGGGCCGAAGCCGGGCTCGTCCAGGGCCGAGCCGGACTGGTCCGGGGCCGAAGCAGGGCTGGTCCGGGGCTGGTCCGGGGTCGGTGCTGGAACTGACGAGGAGTCGGGCCCGCGGGAGCCCGCCACGCCGGATGCCGTGAACCGCTGCGCCGCTCCGGCGGGTCCCCGGCGACAATGAAGCCGTGCGGTACGGAATCCTGGGCGTCACCCAGGCGCAGGACGAACACGGCGGTGCGGTGCCTCTCGGCGGCCCCCGCCTGCGTGCCCTGCTCGCCGCTCTCGCTCTCCGCCCCGGACGCGCCGCCGCCCCCGGCACGCTGATCGACGAGATATGGGCGGGCGAGCCGCCGCGGGACGCCCCTGCCGCGCTCCAGGCCCTGGTCGGCCGCCTCCGGCGGGCGCTGGGCAGGGACGCCGTCACCTCGGAACCCGGCGGCTACCGGCTGGCCGCGGCCGGGACGGACGTGGACCTCTTCGTCTTCGAGGAACTGGTGCGGCAGGGCACGGCGGCACTCGCCCGGGGCGAGGACGCCGCCGCCGTCCGCGACCTCGACGCGGCCTGCGCCCTGTGGCGAGGCCCCGCTCTGGCCGATCTCCCCGACCGGGGTCCGGCGGCCCGTCCGGAGGCCCTGCGGCTGGAGGCGCTCCGGGCCCGCGCCGAGTCACGGCTGCGACGGGGCAGGGCGCCGGAGACCGTCCCGGAGCTGACCGAACTGGTCGCCGCCCACCCGTACGACGAACCGCTGCACGCCCTGCTCATCCGCGCCCTGCGGGAGACGGGCCGCGCAGCCGACGCGCTCGCCGCCTACGAGGCGGTCCGCCGCACGCTTGCCGAAGGGCTGGGCACGGACCCGGGGCCGGAACTGCGGCAGCTGTACCGGGAGTTGCTGGGCAGCCACCGGGCGTCCCCGTACGCGGGCGCCGGGCCGCCGAACCACGCCCTGCCCGCAGCGCACCACGGGTCCCCGTCCCCGTCCGCCCCGCCCGCCTTCCCTCCGGCGGCCGTCTCCCCGCCGGCCGACTCCTCGCACGTGCCCTCCCCGGTCGGCTCCCCGCCGGTCGGCTCCTCGCGGGTCGGCACCCCTGCGGGGCCCGGTACGGCGCCGACCGCGCCCTCCGTTCCCGCAGCTCCGGCTCCTCCGGTCTCCGCCTCCGCGGTCCCCGCGCCCGTGTCCCCGGTACCCGCGGTCCCGACTTCCGCGGTCCCTGACAGGCCTCCTTCCGGTTTCCGGTTCCCGCCCGCCTCAGGAGCAGGTGAATCGGGACTCCGCCCAGTCGGCCGTGGCGAGCCGGTCGAAGGGGTGCAGCGGTTCCACCACCAGCCGTACGGTCCGGTGCCCGGTGAGGTCCACATGGACGGGAACGGCCGGGTCCCCGCCCCCGACCGCCGCGGAGCGCCACAGCCGGACCCCGTCGGCCTGGACGGAGAAGCGCACGCCGCCGAGCCCCAGCATCATGTCGTCGACGCCGACCAGCGCGTCGTAGGCGGTGCAGGTGCGGTTGAGGTCCACGGTGACGGAGGACTCGCCGCGCACCGTCACCCCGTGCGCGTACCGTTCGCCGCCGATCGACAGCCCGTACCGCTGCCACACCCAGCTGCTTCCCGCCAGCCGGATCTCCGGCTGCGTTCCGTCCCCGCCGACGTCGTACGACAACGCGTTGAGCCGGTAGGAGACGCGGGGTGGCGGCGGGCTCGGGGTCGGGGTCGGAGAGGGCGGCGGTGTGGGCGTGGGGGACGGCGTCCGGGCCGGCCGGGGCGCGGGTGCCGGTGTCGGCCGCGGAGTGGGCGTGGGGGACGGGGTGAACGCGGCGGGTTCCGGTGCCCGCTTCCGCGGTGCCGGGGCCGGCGCGGGTGGCGGGGCGGGCGTCGGCGGTTCGGTACCGACCACCGGGGAGGACACCGGGGGTACGGCTGCGGGCCTGCCGGGCGGGCTGCCGCTGCCGGCGAGCGCCAGCGCCACCGCCGCGGCGGCCGCGGCGACCAATCCGGCGGCGACGCCGGCCTTCACCGGGGCGCCGAGCCCCTCGGAGACCGCCGCACCGCCGCCCGCCCCCGCCGCGGCGGTCGTGCCCCCGCCCGCCGCGGCCGCGGCTCCCGCGGCTCCCGCCGCACCGGCTCCCGCCCCGCCCACGACGAACCCCAGTGCCTTGGCGTACCCGGCGGCACCGAACCAGCCGATCACGGCCACCGGGACCACGGCGGGGATGCCGCTCGCGACCTCCTCGATCTGGCCGGCGGCCAGCCGGCACCTGGCGCACTCCTCCAGGTGCCTGCGCAGTCCCCGCTCGGCGCGGGTGCGCAGTTTACGGCGGGCGTAGCCGCCGAGCAGGTCGGCGTAGCGGGCGCACTCCTCGTCACCGGCCAGGGTGCTGCTGACGTGGGCCTGCAGGTAGGCCTGCTTCAGTCCTTCGCGGGCGCGGCTGGCGAGCACACGGGTGCCGTTGGCGTCCAGCCCGAACAGGTCGGCGACCTCGCTCGGCGACTCGTCCTCGACCTCGGTGTGCCACAGCACCGCCTGCCAGCGTTCCGGCAGGGAGCGGAAGGCCTGCATCGCCATCGACTGCTCGGCCACGTGCATGGCGCGCACGTCCGCGCCGAGTTCCAGGGTGTCGTCGTCGGACACCTCCGAGGCCCGGGCGGCCTGGGCGGCGAACACGGCGAAGTCGTCGACGAGCTGCTCGCGTCCGGCAGACCTGATCCAGTGCGCGGCGACCCGGCGCACGGAGGTGAGCAGGTAGGCGCGGACCGCGTGTTCCGGGCCGGAGCCCCCGCGCACGGCTTGGAGCACACGGGCGAAGACCTCGGCGGTGAGGTCGTCGGCGGTGTGCGCGTCCCGGCAGCAGGTCCGCGCGTACCGGCGCACCGCGTCCGCGTGCCGCCGGTACAGCTCCTCGTAGGCGGTGTCGTCGCCCGCCCGCATCCGCTCGATCAGGTCCGCGTCGGACGGAGGCCGCTCCCGCGGCGGTGGCAGGACGCCGTCCGCAAGCCACTCGCGCTGCGCCGGCACGGTGCCGTCGTCGCCCGCGGTCACCGGTGGGCCGGCGTCGAGGACCTGCGTGTCACCGTCCGAAGCCGCCGACCCCCCGGACGTGCCGGGCGGTTCCGGCGAGCCGGGTGCCGTGTCGCCCCCGGACCCTCCGACCGGCGCGGCGGGTGCCGCCGCCGGTCCCCGCCGCCCCGGCGGGATGTTCGCGGGGCCGCCTTGGTCGGGCACCTGCGGTGGTCTGTCGCCACCGGCCTCCGTACCGCCGTCACCGCGTGGCTCGTTCCGCCCGTCAACGCTCATCGCGGAAAGCCCCCGCCGCCAGCCCAACCCGTACCGACCACCGGGTCAGAGTGCCACAGCCGGGTGCGGTGCGGCCCCGGCCGGGACGCGCATCCACTCGTCCGTGGCAACTCGCCGGCACCGGCTACCCGTTCTCACCCGCCGGATGCCGGGGCGGACGCCCGAGGGGGATGACCGGGCAGCGCCCGGAGGCGCGGGGCAGGTCCTTGCACCCGTCCCGCGCCGGAACGCGCGGCGCGCGCGCCCGCGCCGCGACGCACGCACCCGGCACGCCCCGCGTCGCAACACACGAAGTGCGCGCCGCGAGGCACACCCGGCACGCCTCACATCGAGCGGAACCGCAGCCCCTCCAGCAGGATGTCCAGCAGCCGCGCCGAGGCCGCCGCCTGCTGAGCCGCGTCCGGCAGCGCGGGCGCCGACGTCGCGATCACCAGCAGTACGTCCGCGACCGACACGTCCGGCCGGAGCTGCCCCGCCGCACGGGCCCGCTCCACGAGCCGGCCCACCACCTCCAGCAGCGCCGACGCGCCCGCATCGTCCTCGACCGAGGCCCCGCCCTCCCCGGGCAGGAGCCGGAGCTCGCCCTCTCCGGGCTGGGCCCGCTGCTGCGGCACCCGGGCCTCGCCGCCGGTTCCGTCGGACTGTTCCTCGGCGACCCCGACCCGCAGCACCTGCGGTGGCAGCAGGCGTCCCGCGCCGGACGCCACCGAGGTGCGCAGGAACCGCGACAGCGCCGACCACGGCTCGTCCTCCTGCCCGAGCGCGGCCCGGGCCTGATCGGTCAGCCGGGAGGTCTCCTCCTCGGCGATCCGCCGGACCAGGACGTCCTTGCTCGGAAAGCGCCGGTACACCGTCCCGACGCCCACCCGCGCCCGCCGCGCCACGTCCTCCATCGGCGCGCCGTACCCCAGTTCGCCGAACACCTCGCGTGCCGCCCGCAACACGTGCTCCAGATTGCGCTGTGCGTCCACGCGCAGCGGCGCGGTCCGTGCGCCGTCCCCGCGTCCGTTGCCCACTGCCGTGTCCGCCGCCCCGCCGGTGGCCACGGCGGAGGCGGACGACCAATGAGAGTCCTGAATGTGCATCAATGTTCCCCCGGTAATGACGTCTCCCCCCGGAGACTCTCCTCATCTAAGGCCGGGCGTGCGGAACAAGCCTCGCGTGCCCGGAACCCCGTCGCGGAGCCCATGAGCGCCTCCCCCTACACCCCGTCGCCAGACGAAGATAGTTGAGCTGGAGTCAATTCAGAAGGGGCACGTTCCGCACGGAGCGCCCCTCGATCGGAGTACGGGTCGGGTACCTCCCGGTTGATCCGCTTACCGCCTCCCCAAGCACCCCCGCTGACCTGCGCACCCGTCCCGCACTCCGGTGTTTCGGCCAACTCGGGATGTTTCCGGCTCGCCGCCGCGGTCCTCGCCGGGGCTGTGGACAAACCGCAGCGACGGGTGCGTCATGGGATGGTGAAGGAACGTGCGCGCATTCTCGTTGTCGGCGGCGGCTACGTCGGGATGTACACGGCTCTGCGGCTCCAGCGGAAGCTGAGGGCGGAACTGCGGCGGGGCGGGGTCGAGATCACCGTCGTCACCCCCGACCCCTACATGACCTACCAGCCCTTCCTGCCGGAGGCCGCCGCCGGGTCCATCTCCCCGCGCCACGTGGTGGTACCCCTGCGCCGTGTGCTGCCGCACTGCCGGATCGTCGTCGGCGAGGTCACCGCCGTCGACCACGAGCGGCGCACCGCCACCCTCACCACCCTGGCCAGCGAGGAGGAGAGCGCCGGTCCGCAGCGGCTCGCCTACGACGAGATCGTCCTCGCGCCCGGTTCCGTCTCCCGGACCCTGCCCGTCCCCGGACTCGCCGAGCACGGCATCGGCTTCAGGACCGTCGAGGAGGCCATCGGGCTGCGCAACCACGTCATCGAGCAGATGGACATCGCCTCCTCCACCCGCGATCCGGCGATCCGGGACGCGGCACTGACCTTCGTCTTCGTCGGAGGCGGGTACGCCGGGGTGGAGGCGCTGGGCGAACTGGAGGACATGGCGCGCCACACCGCCCGCTACTACCACAACGTCCGCCCCGAGGACATGAAGTGGATCCTCGTCGAGGCCTCCGACCGCGTCCTCCCCGAGGTGGGTGCCGACCTCGGCCGCTACACCGTCACCGAGCTGCGCCGCCGCAACATCGACGTCCGGCTGGACACCCGCCTGGAGTCCTGTGCCGGCCGCGTCGCCGTGCTCAGCGACGGGGCACGCTTCCCGACCCGTACGGTCGTGTGGACGGCCGGCGTCAAACCGCATCCCGTGCTCGCCGCCACCGGCCTGCCCCGCACCGACCGCGGCCGGCTCTCCTGCACCGCCGAGCTGACCGTCGAGGGCACCGGCCACGCGTGGGCCGCCGGAGACGCCGCCGCGGTCCCCGACACCACCGCCGACGAACCCGGCGCGACGACCGCCCCGAACGCCCAGCACGCGCTGCGCCAGTCCAGGGTCCTCGGCGACAACATCGTGCGCTCCCTGCACGGCGAGCCGCTGCGCGCCTACGCCCACCGGTACGCGGGTTCCGTCGCCTCCCTGGGCTTCCACAAGGGTGTGGCGCACGTCTACGGCCGCAGGCTCAAGGGCTATCCGGCCTGGTTCATGCACCGCGCCTACCACCTGAGCCGCGTCCCCACCTTCAACCGGAAGGCACGGGTGCTCGCCGAGTGGATCCTGTCGGGACTCTTCAAACGGGAGATCGTCTCCCTCGGATCACTCGAACATCCTCGCGCCGAGTTCGAACTGGCGGCCGGTGGGAAACCGCCGGAGGGCTCCGGGGGAGACCCGAAGGGGTCCTCCTGACCGGATCCGGGAACTGGACCACCCGCCCCGGCGTCTGACCGTTACTCAAGAGGCCGGACAGTGATCCGGACGGAAACCCACCGGCGCCGCGTCCCTGCCAGACTGGTCCCCTACCCGGCCAGGCCGATCATCCGACCGCAAAACCGATGGGGTCGTAGGCCGTGCTCCGTTCCCCGGGTGCTGCAACAATGTGCGGCCACCGCCGTCCGGCCACCGGAGTCCCGGCCGGGCCCCGCAGCCGGCCGACGACAACTACACGAGGCAAGGATTCGTGAACTTCACGCGCTGGAGCGCCCGTCTCCCCGGAACGCAGCGCCGCGCCGCAGCGCGGACCGAGTCGCCCACCACGGACCGGCGGAGCGAAGGCGCCGTCCCCGCGGCCCGCGCCGGCCGGACCGCCGACCGCACCGTGTCCGGCCCCTCGGTCGACACCCTGCCGGCCCGCGAGGTCCTCGAACGCGTCCCCGCGCTCGTCGCCCTCGTCCACGGCCCCGACCACCGCCTCGCCCACGTCAACGGCGCCTACACGGCGGCCTTCGGCCCCCGCACCCCCGGACGGCCGGCTGCCGAAGCCCTTCCCGAACTGAAGGAGCTGGGCCTCCTCCCCCTCCTCGACCAGGTGCTGCGCAGCGGCAGGCCCCGCACCCTGAAGTCCCGCAAGGCCCCCGACGGCCGCTCCTACACCTTCACCTGCACGCCCGTCGCCCCCGCCACCGGCGACATCGCCGACGCCGACCGCGGAGACCGCAAAGACGGCGGAGACCACGGAGACCCCGGTGAGCCGGGCGGCGCGAGTCCGGCGGGCGGCAAGGGCCCGGTGGGCGACGGTGGCGACAGGAGCGACAGGGAAGGCGAGCCCGACCAGCCTGACGGCTCTGGCACGCGAGCCGAGCCGGAGGGGACGGAGGAGGCGGGCGAGGCCGCCGGAGCCGAGAAGAGCGAGAAGACCGAGAAGACCGAGAGCGCCGAGAAGGAAGTCAAGACCGACAAAGCGGATAAGACCGGCAGGACGGGCGGGACGGGCAGAACGGAGAGGCTGGACAGGGGAGTGCTGGTGTTCGCCACCGACGTCACCGACCACGCGGAGGCGGCCGAACGGCTCCGGGCCAGCGAGCGCCGCCAACGGGAGACCGCCGTCACCCTCCAGCGCTCGCTCCTCCCACAGGAGCTCGAGGAACCCGACGACCTGCGCATCGCCGCCACCTACCAGCCCGGCGGCACCGAGGCCGCGGTCGGCGGCGACTGGTACGACGTGATCACCCTCGGCGGCGGCCGCACCGCCCTCGTCATCGGCGACGTCATGGGACGCGGCGTCCGCGCCGCCGCCGTCATGGGCCAGCTCCGCACCGCGGTGCGCGCCTACGCCCGCCTGGACCTGCCGCCGCACGAGGTACTCCAGCTCCTCGACGGCCTCGCCACCGAGATCGACGCCAACCAGATCGCCACCTGCGTGTACGCGATCCACGACCCCAGCGAGGGCCGGCTGGTGTACGCCTCCGCCGGCCACCTGCCGATCCTGGTCCGCGACGAGACCGGCACCGTGCGGCGCGCCGACGAGCCCACCGGTCCGCCGCTCGGCACCGGGGGCTGGATCCACGCCTCCGGGTCGATCCCGCTCGGGCCCGGCGCCACCGCCGTCCTGTACACCGACGGGCTGGTGGAACGCCGCGACGAGGACCTGGACGAGGGCATCGCCTCGCTGGAACGCGCCCTCGCCGGCGCCACCGGCACCCCGCAGGTCGTCTGCGACCGCCTGGTGCGCACGGCCGGCGTCACCGCCGACCACGACGACGACGTGGCGGTCCTCGTCCTGCAGCACCCGGCCCGCACCGGCCGGGACGGCGACCTGTTCCGCATGGCGGCCCTGGAACTCCTCGGCGGGGTGGAGGCCGCGCCCCGCGCGCGTGCCTTCGCCTCCGGGGTCCTCACGAGCTGGCGCTTCCCCACCGAACTGCACGACCTCGGCGTCCTCGCCGCGAGCGAGCTCGTCGCCAACTCCCTCCAGCACGGCACCCCGCCCATGCGGCTGCGACTGCGCCGCACCGACCGCCGCCTGATCGTCGAGGTCACCGACGGCGACGACCATCTGCCGCGCCGCCGCCGCGCGGAACCCGCCGACGAGTCCGGCCGCGGCATCGCCATCATCGCCACGATCGCCGCCAACTGGGGATCCCGCCGCACCCCGGACGGCGGCAAGGCGGTCTGGTGCGAGTTCGTGCTGCCCGGCTGAACCCACTGCCCTGCTCCGTGCCCGAGAGCCACGCACCGGGAGCCACCCATCGGGAGCGTCAGAGCCGGAATGTCGGACCCGGGGCGTCGGACCCGGAGCTCCGGGTCCGACGCTCGCCGTCCGGCTCAGGCGTCGCTGGTGGCCGGCTCCGGCCGGCCCCGCATGACGATCCGGCTTCCGGCCCGCCACGGCCGGTCCTGGACGGTGGTGAGCATCCGCCCCAGGCGCACTGCCAGCAGCGTGATCCCCAGCGAGAACAGCACGAACACGACGATGTAGGGCGCGGGCCACGAGGCGCCCAGCGGACCGCCCACCGCCGGCCCGATGGCCAGCGCCAACTGCTTCACCAGGGCGAACGCGGAGTTGTACTGCCCCGCCAGCCCCGACGGCGCCAGGTCGGCCACCAGGGGGCCCAGGGTCGGCGAGAGCATCGCCTCACCCAGCCCGAACAGGGCGTAGGTCGAGATGAAGGCCGCCGTCGCCATGGCCGTACTGCCGTGCCCGAGCCCCGCGTACCCGGCCGTCAGCCACGCCACCGCCCAGATCAGCCCGACGGCCGCGATCACCCGCGAGCGCCGCCGCCGCTCCACGAAGCGCAGCACCAGGAACTGGGCCACCACGATCATCCCGGTGTTGGCCGCGAGCGCGGTGCCCAGCGCGGACGTGGAGATACCGGCGGCCTCCACGCCGTAGGCGCTCAGCCCCGATTCGAACTGCCCGTAGCAGGCGAAGAACAGCACGAAGCCGAGCACCAGCAGCTGCACCATGGCCCGGTCCCCGAGCAGCAGCCGCCGGCTCGCCCGCACCGGCTGCCCCGGAACGCCCTCGAAGCGCGGGGCACGCGGGATGCGCACCGTCGCCATCACCGCGGCCAGCAGCACGAACATCGCCGCCTCGGCGGTGAACAACACGGTGAACGAGGACGCCCGGGCGGTGTCGACGAGATGCCCGCCGATGAGCCCGCCGGCACCGAGCCCCAGGTTCTGCAGGAAGAACTGCGTAGCGAACGCCCGCGACCGGGTACGGGTGGTGGAGCAGTCCACGATCATCGTCGCCAGCGCGGGCTGCATCACGGCCTGCCCGGCTCCCAGCGCCGCGGCCGACGCCAGGACGGTGGCCGGGTGCGCCGAGAGCCCCAGGCTCAGCGCCCCCAGCGCGGCGGTGACCAGGGCGGCGAGCAGGACCGGAAGCGGACCGCGCCGGACGATGGCCCGCCCGGCGAACGGCAGCACGACGAGCGCGGCCACGGCGAACACGGCCAGCACCAGCCCCGCCGTCACGGCACCCAGCCCCCGCACCTGCGCCACGTACACGTACAGGTAGGGGACGGTGAAGCCCAGCCCGAACGCGCTGAGTGCGTTGCCCACGTGGATCCGGCGCATCGCTGCGCCCATCGCCCTGGTCACGTTCACCTCTCTCAGATCTCTGGACGGCGCCGCCGCGACTGCCGGACGGCGCCAGGTCTTACAACCGAAGACTTAGAAGATAAATTTCGAAGTTGAACTCTACACCTCGAAGGACTTCGACACCAAGCCGTCGCGTGCCATACTGGCGGGCATGGTCGACACCCCCGGCAGCCCCGGCGAGCCGACACTCGAAGAGCAGATCGCCGCGTACCGGCGCGAGTTCCAGGACCTCGACCCGCAGGTGGAGAAGATCGTCTCGGCGTTGTCCCGCCTCAACCGCCGGATGAACGTCGCCTACGGCCGCCAGACCTCGGAGCTCGGCATCAGCAACGCGGAGTGGGAGGTCCTGAAGGCCCTCGTGCTCTCCGGCGCGCCCTACCGCCTGGGTCCGAGCGATCTGGCCAAACGCCTCGGCCTCACGCCGGCCGCGATGACCCACCGCATCGACCGCATGGTCGGCGAGGGGCTGGTCACCCGGGAGCGGGACGAGGCCAACCGAGTGCGGGTCATCGTGGAGCTGACCTCCGAGGGGCGTGAGAAGTGGGTCGAGGCCATGCGTCTGGCCTCCGTCTTCGAGGAGGACCTCCTCCAGGACCTCTCCCCCCTCGAACGGACCGCCCTCGGTGAGGTCCTCACCCGCCTGCTCCGCAGAGTGGAGCACGCCCAGCCGGACGCCGGCGGCCGCCTCACCGACCTGGATTAAAGACCTTGACAGCGGATGCTTGACACCTCCCTGCCCGATCCGTAAGGTTCTTCGGGTTGCCACGCGGCCGTAACGGCTCTGTGTCGGCAACCGCAGCCGCGCGAGCGGCAACCCACACCACAGCACGATCTCCCGACCGGGTTGATTTCGGCGTGCCCGAATTCAATTCAGTCGGACGGTCGTCGCGGACTCGAAGGCGCGGGCATCCCGATTTGGGAATACCGGCCGGAGTTCGCTAAGGTCTGGGGCGTCGGAACGGCCCAACGGCCGGGAAGGCGAATCCCGCTGACTGGGAGTCAGGCCCGAAAGGATCTGATAGAGTCGGAACCGCCGGAAAGGGAAACGCGAGAGCGGGAACCTGGAAAGCACCGAGGA
>NZ_JBJZOJ010000029.1:0-91947 GCF_047200655.1 Streptomyces sp. MS06 | reverse complement strand
CCAACACCGCCCCTCATCCCCCCCCCCCCCCCCCCCCCCCCCCTTCCCCCCCCCTCTTGCCCCCCCCCCCCCCCCCCCCCCGCCCCGGTACCGCGTCTTAGGCGCAGAGGAAGTAGCTCTTCTCGCTGCAGAAGGCCCAGCTGCCCTCCACGGCGGTGCCCTCGTCGACCTGCTCGGTCTCCATGTTCTGAAGCGAAAGAACCTTCGACATGTGTGTTCTCCTTCTCTCGGTGGACCCGCTCGGTCGGTTGACCGGGCGGACGACTAGGCGGGGACCGCCCCGCGGGACGTGGCGGCGAGGGCGTCGACCGTGAACAGCGGATCGGGCAGCTCGTCGAGCAGGTGTGCGAGGAACAGCAGCACGCCGGCGCCGCCGCTCCACAGCTCGGAGCTGAACCGCAGCCGCAGATCGCCCAGGACGTGGGCGGACCGGCCCCGCGGCACCGCGTGCCCGAACAGCGCCCGGGCCGAACTCCGTGCCGCGGCGCGGGCGGTGGGGTCGTCCAGGATTCGGCCGCACTCGCTCAGGGCGAAGCCGAGCCCGGCCAGGCCGTTGCCCAGCCCGGCGTGCGCGACCTGGGTCATCGACGCCTTGCGGATCAGCTTGGGCAGTGCTCCGGCGAGCCGCTCGTCCGGCATGGCGGCCGACTGGCGCGCGGCCGCGGTCAGGAAGCCGGCGGTACCGCAGTAGAGGTAGTACAGCTTCCTGCGGTCCCTGGCGGAGGCCGGGAAGGACAGCTCCCCGCGCTCCTCGACGGCCCGGTCGAGTTCGGCGTGCAGCAGCCCGCGGGCGTGGCGCAGCAGGGTCTCGTCGTCGGTGACGGCGGCGAGTTGCTGGAGCGCGTGGGCGACGCCGGTGCGTCCGTACCACAGGCCGGTCATGTCGCCGGGTCCGAGCAGCGGGCTCAGCGCGGCGGACGACTCGGGGAGCCGGCAGGCGAACTCGGCGGCACGATCGAGGTGGTGCAGCTCGCCGGTGTGCCCGTACAGGGCGAGGTGCGCCAGTGCGACGCCCGACCCGCCCCACGCCAGCGTCGCCGACGTGCGGGTGAGCGGATGCCGGTCGGCCTCGGCGAGCAGTTCCGCCGCCTCGTCGAGCCGGCCCAGGTCGGCGAGCACCCAGGCGATGCCGGCCAGCCCCGAGAGGAGGCCGGGGGGCAGGCGGTGAGCCTGCGCCAGGGCGTCGCGGCGCAGCCGGGCCGGTACCCAGTCGGGCGCCGGGGTGCCCGCGATCCGCAGTGCGTGGAGGACTCCGGCGGCGCCGTAGGCCACGCCGAGCGTGTTGCTCAGGTAGCCCTGCGGCACGGTGGGGAACATGTGCCAGGGTGCGTCCTCGGCCGCGCCGACGACGCCGGCAGCGATGCGGTCGCGCAACTCGGCCAGCGCCGCCCGTTCGTCGGCGTCGACGCGTTCCGGGGCGGGCAGCGGAGCCTCCCCCGCGGGCCCGGCGCCCCGGAGGGCGGTGCTCCACAGGGCACGCGGGACGGGGGCCTGACGCCGTTCGAGGTCGCGGCGGACGTGCGGGAGCACTCCCGCGTCGAGTGCGGCCGCCGGGGCGGCGGGCGTCAGCATCGGCAGGGCGAGGCGGCCGAGAGCGTCGGTGAGGTCGTCCGCGCCGTGCTCCGGCGGTGCCGGGTCAGGGTCCGAGTCCGGGTCGGCGGCGGGGGCGGGCGCGGGGGCAGGAGCGGGGGCGGCGGTGAGTCCGGTGAAGGCGACCCGGTCGTCGCGGCCGACCAGCACGTCGTGCGGGCCGATCCGGCCGATCGCCGCGCCGAGCTGCTGGAGCCGGGCCAGCGCTTCCCGGGCGCGGTCGAGCAGTCCGGCGGCCCGGCGGTAGTAGGCGGACCAGTGCGCCGGGGTGGCCGAGCTGTCCGCCATGGGGCTGTGCGCGACGATCCACGCGCTCAGCGGCACCCCCGCGACCGGCTGCGTCACCAGCCACGCGCTCTCGCCGTCGGTGCGGTGGTCCAGCGGCCGCGGGCAGTGGCCGGGCGCCCCGGCGTGGAACCGGAGCAGTGCCTCGTACCGCTCGCCCAGCCGGTCGAGGGCGGACCGTCCGTCCCCGTCCACTCCACTGTGGGCGAACCGCTGCTCGACGAGGACCTCGCGGTCGTCGCGCGGATCCCGGGCGAGAAAGGTGTACCCGGTGTTCGCGGCGTCGAGGAGCCGGACGGGTACGTAGCCCTCGGGTGCGGTCGGGGCGGGCTCGGGGCCGTCCAGAAGGTCGTCCTCCCCGGCGGGGCACCGGAGGCCGTCCGGGCGCAGGACGCACGGGGCCGGGCGGGCCGACTCGTCCCACCGGAGCACCCGGGAGTCCCGGTGGCGGCGGCCGGTCGGCGGCACCGGTCCGGTCTCGCCCCGCAGGGCGGTGTGCAGCGCCGTCAGCAGTTTCTCCGCCTCCGGCGGGTCGGCGGGGGCGGCGATGCAGAATCGTCCCGCCTGCGGCCGGGAGCCGTGCTCGCCGTCCAGCAGTGCGCGCACGACGGTGGTGGAGACGTGCCGGAAGGGCACCGCCCGTGCGAAGCAGACCGCGGCGAAGGCGTCGAGCACGTGCTGCTCCCGGCCGGCGCGGGCCGCCGCGGTGACCCGGACGGAGCCGTCGCCGTACCGCTTGCCGGCGGGCGTCCAGTCCGTCCACAGGCCGGTCTCCACCGCCGTCCAGTGTTCCGGCACGGCGGCCGGACGCAGTCGCGGCTGTCCCTGGGCGCAGGCCGCGGGCGGCGCGTAGTGGTCGCGGTCCGCGACGGTGAACAGTTCCAGGCTCATGGCCGCGCCTCCCTTCGTCCGTCCGCTCCGTAGACATCCCGGCGTCCGCGGCGATGTCGCGCCGCGCGCCGGGTTCCGGCCGCCGCGGCCGGTTCCACCGGCCGCCGGCGACCTGCTTCGAGATTGGCAGGGGGCGAAGGCGCCGGCATGAGTGGCGACCACCCAAGTTCGCGGGAGCGGACGGGCCTGCTGCCGGCGCGAACATGGGTGTCGGCGGCGGAGGCGCCGGGGCGGGTGGGCCCGGGCCGACGCCGCAGTCCGTCCGGCCTCCTCGACCGGGAACGGCCGCGGGCGCGGTCAGGGTTCCGGGGCGGCCGGTGTCGGACGGAACGGCCCGGCCGGGACCGATGCGGGGCTCGTGTGCGTCGTCCGTCCGGGCCGTGCGCGGAGTCGGGCGCCGGGGTTGCGACCGGCCGAGCGCGGGTGGACCGACCGTGGGCGGGCCGCATCCGGCCGTCTCCCCCACGGCCGTCTCCCCCGCGGCTGCCACCGCACCGGCGGCGCCGCGCCGTGCCGCGCCGCGCCGCGCTGCCATGCCGCACCGCGCCACGCCGTGCCGCGGGTCGCCCTGCTCAGCGGAGCTGCGCGGTCACCTCGGTGGCGTAGTCGCACAGGGCCGACCGGTGCGGCCGGCCGGTCTTGGCGAGCAGTTTGGCCACGTGCTTCTCCACCGTCCGCGGGGAGATGTACAGCCGCTCGGCGATCTCCTGGTTCCCCAGGCGCGGCGCGAGCAGCAGGAACACCTCGTACTCGCGCGCGGTCAGCCCCTGGCGTCGCAGCGGGGCCGGTACGGCGGACGTGCCGTGGCGCCGCTGGTGGACGGTCGCACCCGCCTGCCGGAGCAGGTCGCGGCAGCTGTTGGCGACTGCCGGAACGCCCGCGTCGTGGAAGTACTCCTCGGCCTCGCGCAGCCATCCCACCGGATCGCCCCAGCCGTCGGCCATCGCCGTCGGGGCGACCAGCCGCTGGCCGAGCCGGCGGGCCATCAGAAACGGTTCGCCTGCTTCCAGGGCCTGCGCCACCGCGGCTTCGGCCTGCGCTCCGCGTCCGGCCCGGCCCTCGTGGACCGCGTACGCGAGCCGTTCGAACTGCCGGTTCCACGGCAGGGCCGCGGCGGGGTCGGCCGCGATCGCCGCGTGCTCCGCGGGATCCGTCCGCCCGGACAGGGCGCGCAGCAGCGGACGCAGTCCGTAGCGGCCGTTGAGGTAGTGGACGGAGGGGTTCCGCTCCTCCCAGGCGAACGCCTCGTCGAGTTCGCGAAGCGCCCGGTCGTGGTCCTCCTCCAGCAGTGCGCAGATCGCGCGGCTACCGAAGGCCTGCGGGGACTGGAGCGACTGCTCGCCGCCCCAGGCGCTGAACTCGGCCAGTTCCCGTTCCATCCGCCGTCGCCGCCCCTGGTGGGCGGCCAGCGCCACGCGGGTGAGCAGGACGAACTGGTGGTTGTCGGCGTCCCTCAGCCGGGCGGTGCCCTCAGCGCAGCGGTCGGCCAGGTCCCGGGCCCCCGTGTAGTCGCCGCGCAGCACCTTCTGCATGGCCATGGCGGCCTCGGCCCGGTACATCAGTGCCAGGGCGCCGTGGCCGAGTGCCGCACGGTGGGCCCGCTCCAGCCGGGTGGAGGAGCCGGTGTACATGAAGTCGTTGACGCCCAGCCACATCAGGGTGTCGAGCTGCAACCCGGTCAACCGGTGCTCGGTGGCCAGCACGAGGCACTTCTCCAGGTACGAGTCGGACTCCTCGAAGCCGTGCCGGCGTGCCAGCACCGCGAGCAGCTGCCAGGCCTCGCACGCTATCTCGGGGAGCCCGGCGCGCTCGGCGCCGTCCGCGGCCTGCCGGGCCAGCCGTTCCGCCTCGTGCGTCCGGTCGCCGTCACCGCCGCTGTCCCGCACTCCGGAGAGGACGAGGTGGGCCTCGACCAGCTCGACCGCCGGACCGAGTTCGGCTGCGGCGGTCGGGCCGGCGCTGTCCGGAACGAGCCGCAGCAGCCGGCGGACCTGGCGCACCCGGGCCGCGGCGTCCTCGAGACGTGCGGCGATCACGCAGGCCCGGGCGATGCGGGCCTGCAGGGCGGCGGCCCGGGCCGGATCCGGCGCGCCCGGGCCGGCTTCCGGCAGTTCGTCGGCCAGTGCGCACGCCCGGTCGAGTTGGCCGTTCTCCGCCAGCGTGTACACCAACTGCTCCACCAGCGCGGCCCGGTCGGCTGCCCGGTCCGGCCCGGGCAGCAGGTCGAGGGCCCGTTCGAACAGCGACACGGCGGAGTTGACGGCGCCCCCGTCCAGCGCGGACCGGCCGGCCTGCGCGAAGCACTCCGCGGCGGCCCGGAGGTCCCCGGCCGCCTGCCGCAGGTCGGCGACGAGGACGCACCACTCTCCGGGCAGCCCGGGGTGCGCGCGTTCGATCGCATCGGCGCCGCGCGCCGCGATCGCGGCGCGTTCGGCGGGCACGAGTGCGGCGACGAGGGCTTCGGCGGTCAGTGCGTGCCGGAACTCGTACCAGTCGCCCACCGGGCCGCTGGGCGAGATGAGGTGGGCCTCCATACCGGCCCGCAGGTGGACCAGCAGGTCCCGGTCGGGCAGTCCGCTGACCGCCTGCAGGACGGCCAGCGAGAACCGCCGGCCCAGCACGGCCGCGCTGTTGAGCAGGCTCCGTCCGTCCGGACTGAGCCGCGCGGACCGCTGGGAGACGCTGTGCACCACGGTGCGCGGGACATCGATGTCCAGATCGCCGCTGACGTGCCAGCCCCCGTCCGGTCCCCGGCGCAGCACATCGGCGGTGATCATGCCGTTCAGCAGTTCCTCGACGACGAACGGATTGCCGTCGGCGTCCCGGGCCAGCCTGCCGGCCACCTCGTCGGGCAGCCGGACGGCCGCGTCGTGGGGTGCCGGTCCGGTGGCGGCCAGGGCGGCCTCGGCCATCGCCCGCACCTCCTCGTCGGTCAGCGGGCGGGGTTCGCTGAGGACGGCGGACCGGCGCTGGGCGATCTGCCGGGCCGTCTGCTCGGCGGATCCGGGCCCCGGACGGAGGGTGGCCAGCAGGAGGATCGGCAGCCCCCGGATGTTGTCGCACAGGTAGTCGACGAGGGCGAGGGTCTCGGTGTCGGCGTCGTGCAGGTCCTCGAGGACCAGCAGGCAGCCGGGCTGCGGGTGCTGCGTCAGGTCGCGGCCGATGGTGCCGAGCAGCCGCAGCATCGCCTCGGCCGTCTCCACCGTCGAGGCCGGCGCGCCGTTGTGCTCGGCGGTGCGCCACTCCGGCAGCAGCCCGGCCAACGCCGAACGGTACGGCGCCAGTTCGGCGTCGTCGGGGAGTCCGCCGAGCCGGACGAACGACAGCAGGGCCTCGGCGACCGGGCGGAACGGGGCGGCGGCACCGCTGCCGGCGCCGGATCTGCCGCGCAGCACCGCCAGACCGCGGGTGAACGCGCGGAACGCGCACTCCGCGGCCAGGCGCGACTTGCCGATCCCGGCCTCGCCGAGCAGGAACACCGCCCGGCCGTCCCCTTCCCTGGCAGCGGCGAGACTCGCGTCGAATTCCGCGAGTTCAGCGCCGCGCCCGATCACCGCTGGTGATGTGATGAGCACCAGCGGATGGTATCTCCGGGTCCGATCTTCTGCCAGGGAAGGGGTTCTGACGGAACCTCAGTACCCGCCGGTGTCGCCCCAGGAGGTGAGGGACATGGAGTAGGTGGGAAACACCGTGGAGGCGTCGCCCTCCGTGGTGGCCAGGCCGGCCAGCAACTGGGCGCGGCGGCCGACGACCGCCCCGGCGCCCAGACGGATGCTGCCCGCCGGGTGGTTGGCGCCGGCCCCGTTCCGGGAAGCCGGGTTCTTCCAAGCGGTGACGAGGTCGTTGTCTCTCATCGGTTGCTCTCCTTCGAGGGTCCGGGATGGGCGGTTGCGTGTTACGCGGCCGGCGACTGCAGCAGCAGTACGGAGGGGACGCGGGAGCCGAAGCCGAGCCTCAGCAATCCGTGCCCGATACCGGCCAGGCCGGTCAGCAGCCCGGGGCTGCTGACCGAGTCGGGCGTCCCGCAGAGCGGGCCGAACCGGTCCAGGTCGGCCAGCAGCGCGGCCGCGCGGGGCAGTGTCGCGCCGGGTCCGGCGCGACCGGCGTGGGCCGCGGTGAGGAGGAGGTCCAGCGCTCCCACCTCTCCGTGGCACAGGCTGTGGTCCCCCGCGGTCGGCGCGGCGGCGCCCTCGACGACGGCGTCCAGCAGGCCGGCCAGCTCGGGGACGTCCAGCGCGACGTCACTGTCGGCGACCGCCAGCGCGGTGCCCGAAGGCCCGTCGCACCAGCCGGTCCCGGCCGGGGCGGACGCGTGGCGGGCGGCCGACGTGCGCAGCGCCGCCAGGCCCGCCGCCGCGTGCGCGGGCCCGCCGCCGGCCGCGGCGAACCGCAGCAGCGCCCAGCCGACGCCGGCGGCGCCGGTGCTGAAGCCGCCGCCCGGCAGGCCGTCGGGTGCCTGCGCGGCGAGCCGGTCGGCGCAGGCCCGCGCGGTGCGGGCGGCGGTCGTCGATCCCGTGGCGTGCCGCACGGCGAGCATCGCGGCCAGGCAGCCCGCGTCGCCGTCGAGTATCCCGGGCTGCGGGCTCGCACCTGCCGCGGCGGCGGTCAGGTCGACCGCCGCGGTGGTCCAGCGGGCGATCTCGGGATCGTCCAGCAGGGCGGCGAGCCGGCTGAGCGCGTAGGCGATCCCGCCGAGGCCCGCGAAGCCCGCGCCGACGGCGGGCAGGTCGGCCGGCCGGCCGGCGAGTGCGGTGAGCAGGCCGGGAAGTGGGGTCAGCGCGCGCCGGGCGACCGAGGCGTACCGCTCGGTGCCGGTGAGGTCGGCGAGCTGGGCCAGGAAGAGTGCCGTGCCGCAGTAGCCGTGGGGCAGTCCGGCACCCTGCGGCTGGACCGCCCAGATCCGCTCGTCCAGGGGCTCCAGGCCGAGCCAGTTGACCCTCCGGCCGTTGTCCTGCGCGCCGGCCAGGATGTGGTCGGCGATTCCGCAGGCGGCGGCCAGCAGGCGGTCGGAGTCGGGCACGGTGGCGGCGGGCGGGCCGGGCGGCGGGACGGCGGGGCGTGCTCCGTGGTCGCGTTGCCGGGTCGCGAGCGTCGCGCGGATCACCCATTCCTGGTCGAAGCGGTCCGTCTCGCCCATCGCCGTGATCCGGCGTTCGGCCCGGGCCAGGCCGGACTCGGCGACCAGGCCGTCGGCCTTCACCGGGCCGACCGCCAGGTCCGTCGACCCGGGCGAGCAGGCGGCCAGCGGGACGTCGCCGGCCCACAGTTCGGCCAGCTCGGCGCTCACCAGCGCACGCAGCCCCGGGTCGTCTGCCGCGTCGCGCCACAGCACGTCGAGGAGCCGGTCCCGGTCGAGCGCGTCGCGCAGGACGTCGGGATGGGTGGACTCGTCCAGCAGGCTGGCGTACCTGCGGGTGGGCCGCAGCACCGCCCGGGTCACGTCCTGCGCGAAGCGGGACAACAGGCCGTCGTGGCGGGTGAGTTCGCTGCGGTTGCCGACGATCACGTCGTAGGCCGCCCGGAAGCCGGCGACGAGGGACTCGGTGTGGACGGCGGGGTCGGCCTCGGCGTCGCGCAGCCGCGGCCGATTCGCCGAGCCGCGGAACATCCCCACGGTGCGCACCAGGTGCATCTCGTCCGTCCCGGGCGCCGACCAGCCCGTCACCTCGTCGGGCAGCGGGGTGTCCCGGTCGCCGCCGAGGCCGGAGACGTCCAGCGCGCCGTGCTCGCCGACCATGAAGAACGGCAGCAGCGCGGTCCGCGCGACCGACGCCGTCAGCAGCGCCTGGGCCGGGTCGTCGTGGGCGGGCCCGGGCAGGACCGGGTGGAGGAGCGTCTCCAGGTCCACCAGGACGGGCTGGTCCGCGCAGGCGATCAGGTTCTCGAAGTGCATGTCGGTGGCGCCGAGTGCGTGGATCAGCGCCAGGAGCGCGCCGAGCCGCCAGTAGAACCGGCCCACCTCGGCCGGGCCCGTGCACGGCGCGGCCTCCGCGTACTCGACCCAGCCGTAGCCCGGCCGTTCCAGCACTGCCAGCGTGCGCAGGTCCAGCCCGGTCAGCCGGGTGTTGAGCCAGCGGACGGTGTCGTTGAAGTGGCCGTGCACCGCGACCGGGCGGGGCTTGAGCACGACCCTGGCGCCGTGTTCGAAGTGGAGTACGGCCACCGCCCGGCCGCGCTGGTGGCGGTCCCCGGCGCCCGGGTCCACCCGGACCAGCCGTCCGGGGTCGGTGCCGCCGAGGAGGCGGTCGACCAGCTCGGTCCGGTCGGCGGCCAGGCGGCGCAGCATCTCCGCCCAGGCGTCCACGGCCTGGTCGCAGCACTGTGCCAGCAGCCGGGCCAGGACCGGGTACTCGGTGACCAGGGCGTGCAGTCCGGGACGCGCCGAGGCCTGCCGGACGAAGTCGGCGAACCGCCGTTCCGGGGTGCCGCCGCGCAGTTGCCCGCGCACCCGGAGCACGTTGAGTTCGAGCACCAGGGTCCGCCGGGCGAGCCGCACCAGCGCCTCGCTCAGCCGGTCGGTGAAGCAGCCCCGGACCGCCTCCGGGTCGGCGAGCTCCTCGAGTTCCCGCCGGTCGACGTCCCGCAGCAGCCGCTGGGCGGCCGTCTCGGTGAACGGCGCGAGCACCGCGGCGAAGCCCGCCGACCACGGGCCGTCGGCGGGCGCCGGAGGGTCGGTCGGAGCGCATGCCAGCGCGGTCTCGACGGTGCCGGCCCAGCCGGGCTTGTCGATCCTGGCGGCCAGGGCGGCGGGTTCCTCGGCGAGCAGGGCGCCCAGACCGTCCTCGTCCAGCCCGAGGTCCGCCAGCCGGGCCCGCAGCAGCGCGGGCGAGGCGTGGTCGGACCGCCAGGGCTGCGTCGGGCCGGCGGCGTTGACGGAGTTCGGGGCTGTCGGCAGCCGCTCGGCCAGGGCCACGCCGCCGACCCACCATGTCTGCGGATCGATCACGTTCGCGATCCTGTCACCTCCGGCCCGCACGCCATATGGGGGACGGCCCCCATATTCCGGTGCGGGCGGCGACGTCGACCGGTGGGCGCGGGGGAATGCGGGGGGCGGTCCCCATAGGAAGCCGGTTCCCGGCAGGCGACTCTCGATCCATCACGACGACGGTCCCGGCGTGACCGGGCGAGGACGATGCGCGGATCGCGGGGGCGGGACGTCCACGGCTGCGAGGTGTCCCTCGGCGCACCCGCCGGCCACGGGCCGCGGTGGGCCGGAGCGACGCACCGTTCGTCGGCGCCGGACAACGCACCCGAACCCCCTGGAGGCACGCCATGAGCGATGATCAGGCCCACGATCGGCCGGCACGGGGACCCGGCACCGTTCAGGCACCCGCGACGAACGGCACGTCCAACGCCGTCCCGGCGGGGGACGACTCCCCGCCCGGCGCCGCGGGCCGCGGACGGCGCGCGGCCGGTCCGGCCGCGCGCGCTCTCACCCGCCGGTCCCTGGCCGCCCGCGCCGCGAGCCGACGGCTCACCCGGCGCCGGCACCTTCCGGCGGGCTCCCGGCGCGCCGAGCGGGCGGCCGCCCCGGCAAGCGGGGAGAGCGCCCGGCTGGAGGCGCTGCTGCTCGGCGGACGCCACTGGATGCGGGAGGCGGACGCGGCGCGCCTGGCGGCCGCACTCGCCGGGGCGGGCGCGGTCCCCCGGGTGGTCGAGCCGGCGCGCACCCATCTCTCCCTGGCGGTGGACGCCCTGTTCTGCGGCCGCTTCTCCGCGGCGGCCGCGCTGGTGGAGACGGCGTGGGAGGACATCGACCGCCTGCGGCTCCTCGGCCTCCACGCCTACGGGCCGGCCGCGAGCACGCTGGTCCGCACCCACCGGGGTCACCCGGACGCGGACGCCGACGCCGGCGTCCCGGCGGGACACGACGCCTGGCGCGCGGCCCGTGAGGAGGAGGTCCGGATCGTGGAGGGGCTCGGCCGGGCGGTCGGCGAGCTGCTGCACGGCGCCGACGCGGCCGCCCGGGCACGCCTGCACCGGCTCCGCGCCGGGAACGGCGACCACGCCGGCAGCGGCGGGCACCCCGGCGTAGGCGGGCATCCCGGCGTAGGCGGGCACCCCGGCGTAGGCGCGCACCCCGGCGTAGGCGCGCACCCCGGCAACGGCGGGCGCTCCGCCCCAGGCGGGGGCTCCGACACCCACCACCTGTGGGGCCGGTACGCCCTCATCCTGCTGCTGGACTGCGTCGACGGCGCGGCGGGCCGGGCCGACCACGCGGTGCTCGCCGCCCACCCGGCCAGCCGGCTGCCGTGGAACGCGCACTTCGTCCACCTCTCCGACGCCGTGCTGGCCGGCCGTGCGGGCGACGCGCCCGCCGCCGACTCCGCGCTCGGGCAGGCCCTCGCGGCCGTCGCGGGCCATCCGCCGGCCCGCCACCTGGGCCTGGGACTGGTCGCTCGCACGGCCGCCCGTGACGGCTGGGGGGAGCCGAACCGCTGGCTGCGGGAAGCGGAGCGTTTCTACGCGGCGCACGGGATCCATCCCGCCGTACGACACTTGCGCGGTCAGCTCCGCGACCTCGGTGAGCGGGTGCGGCAGCGCCGGCACGGCAGCGCCGAGGTGCCCGAACGGCTGTGGCGCCTCGGCGTGACCGTGCGCGAGTTCGAGGTGCTCACCCGGCTCGGCCGGCGCCACACCAACCGCGAGATCGCGGCCGAACTCCATCTGTCGCACCGCACCGTCGAACGCCACGTGGCCAACCTCCTGGAGAAGACCCGGGCTTCCAACCGCCGCGAACTGGCCGCGCTCCTGGCACAGGAACGGAGGGAGCCGGTCGGCGCATTCGGGTGACGGCCGCTCCTGCGCCCGCGCTCCCCCGCCGTCCGCCCCTCACCGGATACCCGGTGCCGCCCCCCGAACGCCCCGCGCACGACGGCGGCGGCCCGTTCCGGGGCGGTGCCGCCGCGCCCGCCTCCGGCCACGCCCCGCCTGAACCGGCGGCGGTGCCGCCGGGGAGCGGGCCGCACCCCGAGAGGATCACGTTGTCCCAGATGAGACGTACAGCCATGCCCGCCCCGGTGACGGTCGAGGAGGTGGTCGGCGCCTGCCTGGACGGTGCGTCCCTGCTGGTGGACGTCGTCGGTGAACCCGGCAGCGGCAGGACCCGCTGGCTCGGTGAACTCGCCGCCCACGCGCGCCGTCGCGGGCTGCTCGTCGCGGACGGACTGCAGGCGGCCCCGCCGGGCCGCGGCGTGGTGCGCTGCCTCGACGATCTGGACCGGGCCGGACCGCAGACGGCGCAGCCGTTGCGAAGGCTGCTGGCCGCGCGCCCGTCCGCGCCGACGGTGATCACGTACACGGCGTCGGACGGCCAGCCGCCGGCCTGGCTGATGTCCTGCCTCGCCGGGGCGCACGAAGCGTTCCGGACCCGCCGGATCCCGGTCGGGCCGCTGACCCGGGAGGCCTTCGCCGCCCGGCTCCCGCCCGGCACGGGACCGATGCGTGAGGCCCTGCTGTACGAGCTGAGCGGCGGCGTTCCCGGCTGGCTCGGCCTGCTGGACTCCCTGACGTCGCGGGAGTTGCGGGAGTGGGCGACCGGCGACGCGCCGCCGGGCATGATCGCCCTGCCCGCCCACTGCCCCCCGCTGCGCGAACTCGCCGCGCTGGCACCGGAGCAGGTCGAGGTGGCCCGCTGCGCCGCGGTGCTCGGCGATCCGTTCGCCCCCTCTCTGCTGGCCGCCCTCACCGGCCGCGGGACACCGGCGGTGCTGGCCGTGCTCGACGAACTCGTGGCGTGCGATCTGGTCCGCGCGGTCGAGGGCGGGGCGCCGCTGTTCCGCTTCCGCCACCCGCTGCTGCGCACGCTGCTGTACTCCGGTACACCTCCGGGGCGGCGCATCAGCGCGCACGCGAGAGCCGCGGAGGTGCTGGGCCGGATCGGCGCACCCCTCGTGCAGCGCGCACCCCACCTGGCTCGGTCGGCCGAGCAGGGCGACCGGCGGACGGCGGGCCTGCTGGCCCGCGCGGCGCAGGACGTGCTGGACACGCGGCCGGCCACGGCGGCGTCCTGGCTGCGGGCCGCCCTGCACATCCTGCCCGAGGACCCCGAGGACCCCGAGGACCCCGAGGACCCCGAGCTCTCCGGGGACCACGAGCTCTCCGAGGACCCCGAAGGCTCCGCAGAGGCCTCCGGGGGCTCCCCGAGCCCCGGAGGCGCCCACGGCCCCGAAAGCCCCGAGGACCTCGAAGGCCCCGGCGACGCGGCCCCCGGCCGCGCCGGGCCCGGCGAGCAGTTCCGCACGGCGGCGCTGCTCCACCACGCGGCCGAGCGCACCGGGCAGTACGACGAGTGCCGGCGCCTGCTGCCCCGCCTGCTGGAGGCCGCGGAGCACGGCGCCACGTCCGTGCCCCGTTCCGGGGGACTCCTCGACCGGGCCCTGATCGTGGACCTGCACGCCCGGCTCGACTTCGGCCTGGGGCGCCGCCGCTCCGCGCGGAACCTGGTGGACGCCGAGCTGGCCCCGACCCGGCGCAACGGCGACCACGGCGACCACGGCGACCACGGCGACCACGGCGACCACGGCCAGCGTCTCCTGCGGATGCGGAGGGCCGCGATGGCCGCGGCCGAGGGGGACCTGTCGACCGTCCTCGACCAGGTGTACCGGACGCTGCGGCACTCCCCCGGCACGCCCGACGTGCTGCACATGGACGCCGCGGCCACCCTCGCCCTGGCCGCGGCGACGACCGGCGAGACGCCGGAACCCCCGGATCCCGGGGGTTGCGCCGCCCCGGACGCTCCGACGCACCCCGGCGACCGGCCCTTCCCGGGGCCCGGCCGGGCGAGCGCCGCCGGTGCTCCCGGGACCGCGGAGGCCGTACGGACGGCCGACGCGCTGAGCGACTCCGCGCTGGCCGGCAGGCTCGACGCCGTCGCCCGCCTGGGCTGGGCCCTCAACCTGGAGGAGCGGTACCCGGACGCGCTGCGGCTGTTCACCCGCGCACTGGGAATCGCACGGCGCACGGGTCGCGTCGCCGCACTGCCCCCGCTGCTGCTCGGCCGGGGCTTCGGGCATGCCGCGCTAGGCGGGCTGTCCGCCGCGCTGCGCGACAGCCACGAGGCGGAGGAGACCGCCGATGTGCTCGGCGACGCCGGGCGTGCCGGCTGGGCGCGGTTGCTGCGCGCCTGGATCACCTTGTGGTGCGACGGCCCGGACGACGCCGCCGCGCTCGCCGACCGGGTTCTGCGGCAGCACCCGGGCCCCGGGGCGCTGCGGGAGACGGCGGCCGGTGTACTGGGGTGGATCCGTCTGGCGCAGGGGCGCCCCGAGGAGTGTCTCGAGTCGGTGCTGCCGGCTGCCCGGAGCGGGGAGCGGCCGCCGGCGGCCGGAACACGGGTGCTGTGGTGGTCGGCGGCGGCCGCGGCCGCGTCGGAGACCGGCCGGGCCGCCGCCGCCCGGGAGTACTCGGCGCTGGCCGCCGACGCGGCGGCCGCCTGCCGGACGGCGGGGGCACGGGCCGAGGTGCTGCGCGCCCGGGCCCGGCACATGCCGGACGAGGCCGCCGCAGGGCTGCTCTCCGCCGCGGCGGAGCTGTCGGCCGGGGCCGGCCTGGCCGCCCTGGAGTGCCGGCTCCGCCTCGAACTGGCCCGGCGGTGGGTGGCGGCGGGCCGGCTGGAGGACGCCGCCGCCGAGGCGGGCCGGGCGAAGGAGTCGGCCGAGCGCATGGGCGCCCGCTGGCTGCACGGCCTCGCCGTGGACACGCAGCGCAGGATCGGGGCCTGCCGGCCGCGTCGGACGTCCGCGCCGGACGGTCCCCGGAGTCCGGTCGGGGAGGTGCTGTCGGCGCGGGAGGAGCAGATCCTCGACATGGTCTGCCGGGGAATGTCCAACAAGGAGGTGGCCGGTGAGCTGTTCGTCTCCGTCAAGACCGTCGAGGCGCATCTGACCAGGATCTTCCGCAAGACGGGCGCTCGTTCGCGGGCATCCCTGGTGGCCGCCTTCGCCACCGCTCGGCCCGCTCGGGTGTGACTGCGCCCGCTGGGGCGGGGCCGGCGCCGCGTCTCGGGCCGGCCCCGCTCCGGCGCGCCCGGGCCCCACCGGGCCGCTCCCCCTCGGGCGCCCGGCTCGCGCCGGCCCCCGCTGCCGTCCCCGCGTCCTCGCCCCGCCGCCGGACGGGCACGGGTCGCGCCCCGGGAGCGCCGGGTTCCGGCGGCGCTCCCGGGGCGCAGGGTTCCGGTCCTCGTCCCGGCGCCGGCGCGGACGCACCGCGCGCGCGTCTTCCGGAGGACCGGAACACGCGCGCTCCCCTCCGGCCGCGGCCGTCCGCGCCTGACGCCCGCTCAGAGGGCCGGAGCCGGGAGGGGGGCGTCCCAGTGGCCGACGAGGGCGGCGTACCCCGGGTGGGTGGCGAGCAGCTCGGTGTGGCTGCCGAACGCGTGTCCCTCCGCGTCCAGGATGAGCACCCGGCCGGCCCGGGCCGCGCTGCTCAGCCGGTGGGCGACCACGATCAGAGTGCCCGGGCGGCGGGCGAAGGCCGCCTCCACGGCGGCTTCGGCGGCGGGATCCAGGTGGCAGGTGGCCTCGTCCAGGATCACCAGCCGGGCGGGCGAGGCGTACACCCGGGCCAGTGCGATCAGTTGGCGCTCACCGCTGGACAACGTGCCGGTCGGGTCGGTGAGTTCGGTGTCATATCCGCCGAGCCGGGCCACCAGCGGGCCCAGGCCGACCGCGGCCGCCGCCCGGTCCAGCGCCTCGTCGCGGGCGTCCGGCGCCAGGTAGGCCACGTTCTCCCGGAGGGTGCCGGGGAAGACGTAGGCCTCCTGGGGCACCAGGGCGACCAGAGCCGCGCGCTCGGCCTCGGGCAGCTCGGCCATCGCCCGCGCACCGAGGGCGATCCGCCCCGCGTCCGGCTGCCCGATCCCGGCCAGCAGTCCGGCGAGCGTCGACTTGCCCACACCGCTGGGTCCGACCAGGGCGAGGTGGCCGCCCCCGGGCAGGGTGAAGGTCACGTCGCGCAGGACGGGTGCGGAGTGCGGACCGTAGGCGAAGGTGAGGCCGCGCACGGTGAGTTCCGCGTCGGAGGGGCGGGCGGTTCCCCCGGCCGGCCCGGCTGTTCCGGGGCGGGCGGAGGTGGCCGCCAACCGGGCGGCCAGCACCCGGAGCTGGCTCCAGTAGCCGGCCACCGCGCCGGTCATGTGCTGGAGGGCCGGGATCAGGTACGCGGTGACATAGCTGACCGCGCCGATCACCGCGCCCGGCGACAGTGTCCCCTGGCGCACCAGGGACGGCCCGGCGAGCAGCAGGCCGAGTACCGGGAGCTGGCCGCCGAGCAGGATCACCGGGACGCGGAGCGCGTTCGCCCAGGCCACGGTGGTGGCGGCGCGAACCGATGCGTCGGCCGCCCGGTGCACCTCGGCTTGTGCCTCGCGGCCGGCTCCGAGGGCGGCCACGTCGCGCGCCGCCCCGACCACCGAACCGGTGGCCGCGGCGACCCGCTCCTCGGCGAGCAGGTAGGCGGCGCGGCGCCGGGTGAGGGTGCGCATCGCCGGGACGAAGACCGCCACGGCCACCAGCAGCGGAACGGCGACCATGACCGCGATCCGCAGGTCGAGGGAGGCCAGTCCGATCAGCGCGGCCAGCAGGTTCACCGCGAGCGGCAGTGCCGTGCGCAGCAGCGCGGAGACGGTGCCGCGCACCGCGTCCACCTGGCTGCTCAGCCTGGTCACCCCGGCGGCGTCGGGGCCGGCGCCGGGCAGTCCCTCGTACACGGCCCGGCGCAGCGCCCCGCGTACCACCCGGCGTACCAGTTCGTCCCGTATCGGTTCGACGATCGCGGCCAGCGGGTCGAACACCGCCCGCTGGGCCGCCGCGCGCGCGCCGTAGAGTGCGGCGATCCCGATCAGCCAGCAGATGCCGACGGCCGGCCGGCCGGCCAGGAAGCCCCGGTCGAGGGCCGCCGCCAGGATGCGGCCGGAGGCCAGCGCGGGGGCCGCCTGGACGGCCGACCAGCCCAGCGCCCGGACGAGCGACCGCCGGGAACCGGCCGACACCTCCTGCAGGAGCCGCAGCCCCGGGTCGCCCTTCACGATGTCCGGCATGCCGCCGCCTCCCTGCCCACGTCGTCACCCGTGTCTTCGTTCACGGCGTCGCGCACGGCGCCGTTCATGCCGCCGTTCACGGCGTCGTTCACGGCGTCGCCCACGGCGTTCTCGGCCCTTCGGACGCCGTCCGCGATGCCGTCCGCGGCGCCGTCCGCGATGCCGTCCGCGGCGAAGACCGCCCGGTAGGCCGGATCCCGCCACAACTCGGCGTGCGTACCGCGGGCCCGGACGCGGCCGCCGTCCAGCCACACCACCTGGTCGCACCGGGCGGCGGTGGCCACCCGATGGGCCACCACGATCCTGGTGCGCCCGGCGAGCGCGCCGGTGACCGCCGCGCTGACCTCCGACTCGGTGACGGTGTCCAGGCCCGAGGTGGCGTCGTCCAGCACGTAGACGCGGGCCGCTCGGGCCAGGGTTCGGGCCAGGCCGAGCCGCTGGCGTTCGCCGCCCGACAGGGGCACCCGCTCCAGCGGGGTGTCGTAGCCCTCGGGCAGCCTGCGGATGAAGCCGTCCGCCGCGGCGGCCCGCGCGGCTTCCTGCACGACGGCGTGGGACAGCCCGGGCCGCCCGTAGCCGATGGCCTCGCGCACGGTGCCGCCGAGCAGCGCGGGCCGCTCGAAGGCGTACGTGACCGCGGCCCGCAGCGGGTCCTGCGCCAACTCCCGTACGGGGCGGCCGTCGAGCAGCACCTCGCCCTCGTCCGGGTCGGCGAGCCGGCCGGGGAGCCCGGCGAGCACGCTCTTGCCCGAGGCCGTGCGGCCGACGAGCGCCACGCAGGCACCGGCCGGGATGTCCAGGTCGATCCGGTCCAGCACCGCCGCCCCCTCGGGCTGCTCGGCAGCCGCCGCTGGTGGGCGCTCGGTGCCCGGCGCTGTCGCCGACCGCTCGGGGCCGGGCGACCGGGCCGCCCGGACGGTGACCCCGCGGAGGGACACCGCGCCCTCCCCCGGCCCGGGGGCCTCTGTCCCGTACCGGACGCCCGCGTGTGCGAAGGTCCCGGCGAGACGCCCGGCGGCGGCGCGCGCCTGGGCGAGGGTGAAGAACACGTCGATCTGCTGCACCGCGGGGAAGGCGAGCTGCAGGTAGCCGGCGACCGCCACCAACGCGCCGGGCGAGAGCCGCCCGTCCACGACGCCGAGGCCCGCCACCCCGAGCACCAGTGCCTCGGTCAGCGACAGCAGCAGGCCGAACTGCCACACGGTGCCCTTCTGCAGCCGCCACATCGAGTACCCGGCGTCGGACACCTCCCGCAGCGGCACGAGCACCCGGTCCGTCTCGCGGTCCAGCGTCCCGGACGCCCGGATGGTCCGGGCCCCGCGGAGCGCGGCCAGCAGCCGGTCGGCGATCCGTGACTGGGCGGCCAGGTATCGGCCCTGGACCCGCGTCACCCGTCCCACGAAGCGCCGGGCGATCAGCACCGTCAGGGGGACGGCGAGCAGGAACGCGAGCCCGCAGCGCCAGTCCAGCCACCACAGCGAGGCGACCGCGGCTGCCGAACCGGCCACCGTCACCCCCCAGTCGGCCACCGCGACGGGCAGCGCCCCGGCCTGTTGGGCGGCCTGGGTGACCTGGGTGACGGCCTCGCCGGCCGGCACCGGCGAGCGCCCGCCCAGGCCGAGCAGATGGCCCACCGTGCGCAGTTGGAGCCAGCGCGTCCCGTACGCGGCGCAGGATGTGGCGAGCGGCGCCATCAGTGTGTCGCAGACGGCGGCGCCCGCCATCACCGCTCCCCAGGTCAGTGCCGGGCCGGCGCCGCTGCGGCCGTGCAGGACCGCGTTCACCGCGGCGGCCAGCAGGGTGGGCAGGGCGAGCGCGGCGGCGGTACGCAGCAGCATCAGGGCGACCAGCAGGGACAGCCGTCCGCCGGTGTGCCGTACGGCCCCGGTCAGCAGTCGGCCCGCACCCGGCGGGCGGAGGCCGCTCCCCGGCCCCGGTTCTTTCCTCGTCACGACATCGTCTCTCTTCCCCTCCGCCGCACGGACGTCCCCCGGGTACGCGGGAGGGGTGCCGGTACTGGCCCGGCACCCCTCCCGTTCCCGCTAGTTGGAGACCGTGCAGGACTCTCCGCAGGTGTTGCCGGTGCCGCAGGTGGGACCGCCGCAGGTGTCCGTGTTCAGCAGCGACGTGGTGTCGCTGTCGGACGGCAGCACCTGGAGGGCGTCGAGGTCGCGTTCCATCGCGTGCCTCCTCTCTGTGTGGTGGTTGTGGTGGGTCTAGGTGTGCTTCGGTGCGGTGCTCGGGGTCACCAGCCGGTCAGCAGGCAGGTGTCCCGGCAGGTGTTGTCGGAGCAGGTCCAGGTGCACTGCATCTCGGTGGTGTCCTGTCCACCGGGCAGCGCCTGCAGGGCGTCGAGGTCGCGTTCCATCGGTTTCTCCTCTCGGGGTGGGTGCACTACAGGGCGGCCGCGTGCCGTACGGGCGCGCGGACGGGTTTTCCCTCCGCGGTCAGGGGCGGTCCGCCATCCAGGGGCGGGGTCCGCCGTGGTCGAGCCGCAGGAGGAAGCTGATGACGCCGGCCGTTCCGGTCTGGTAGCCGGCGGTGAAGGCGGTGGAGCTCTCGTCCGGGACGATGCGGAGGCCGCCCAGGACCGCGTGCCGTGCGTAGAGCACGGTGGCCAGGTCCTCGGACCAGGCGCGGTAGGGGCCGTCCGGTCGGGCCTCGGCGAGGTCCAGCAGGAACTCGCCGTCCCCGGCGAGGCCGTGGCAGACGGCGGTCGGGGAGGTCCAGGCGGCGGCGCGGACCGCCTGGGCCGCCTCCTGTGCGAGCACGAGGTGGCGTTCCTCGCCGGTGGCCTGCCACAGCCGCAGCAGGAAGGTGCCGACGCCGGAGGAGCCGCTGCACCAGTGGTGGATCAGCCCGGTTCCCGGCTTCTCCTCCACGTCGGAGCGCCAGCGGGTGCCGACCGGACCGCGTTCCGCCTCGGCCGCCAGGGTGTCGCCGGCCGCCACCGCGAGGTCCAGGGCCGCCTGCTGCCCGGTCGCGTCGGCCGCGGCCAGCAGGAACGCGCCGATCCCGGCGACGCCGTGCGCGAACCCGAGGTGCCGGATGCCCGCCAGCTTGGAGTCGAAGTCCGGGGGCACCTGCCAGATCACCCGGTCCGCGGTGCGGTCGGCGGCCCCGACCAGGGCCTCGGCGCACTCGGCGACCCGGTCCAGGAACTCCTGCCGCCCGGTGGCCTGCCAGAACTTCAGGTGGGCGAGCCCGGAACCCGCGGCTCCGTGGCAGATGTCCGGGTTGGGCCACACCACCGGGAGCGAGAGCGCGAGGTCGCAGGCGTGCGCGGCGAGCGTGTCGTCGCCGAGGTGCCGGGCGGTGTCGTGGAGCGCCCAGGCGGTGCCGGCGCGGCCGAAGTAGAGGCCGGGCAGCAGTCGCGGCACGGCCGTACGGCGACGGTCGATCCAGTCCGCGACGCACCGGACGGCGTCCCGCAGCTCCGGACGGTCCAGGGCCCGGTCGGCCCGCACCAGCGTGCCGAGCACGCCGGCCGCGCCGTACTGCACGTTGCACGGGTCGGTGCCGTCCCCGAAGGCGCTGCCGGACCACAGGCGCCGGGTGGCGGGGCTCTCGGGGTCGGCCATGTCGCCCAGCAGGTAGGTGAGGCCGTCGTCGACCAGTCCGGCGCGGATCTCCCGGCATGCGGTGGGGCGGTCGGGGCGACCGCCGAGGAGCCAGGCCGGGACCGGCGCGGTCTCCGTCCGGGCCGCTTCTCCGGAACCGTCCGCGGCAGCCCCCGCCTCCGTACCGGCGGCCGTTTCCGCGGCCCCGGGTGTCCCGGCCGCCCTGGGTGCCGCGGGCTCCCCGGGTGTCCCGGCGGCCGCGTCCGCGAGGAACCCGGCCAGACGGGTCAGCGTCCAGCGGTCCGCGGGCTGTTCGGCCATCAGGCCGAGGATCGCCGGGGCGAGCAGCCGGGCGGCCGGGCGCTCCTCGCCGACCAGGGAGAGCACCAGGGCGATGCGCTCCCCGGCCGGGCGGCCGCCGGGGACGGGGTCCGGCAACTGCGGGTCGTCCGGCGCGAAGGACGGCGGTATCCCGGTGGCCAGGAAGAACAGCACGGCGCCGAGGGCGTAGCGGTCGACCTCCGTGCCGTGTGCGGGCCCGGTCCGCGGCTCCGCGATCTGCTCGGGCGCGCCGAAGCCGGGGGTGTAGACGCGCAGGGTGCGGGTGCCGGGGGTGGTGGCCCACTCCGCGTCGATCAGCACCAGCCGGCCCTCGGGCGTGACCATGATGTTGTTCGGTGTGAAGTCCTGGTAGACGATGCCGCGCCGGTGCACCTCGTCGAGCAGGGACCGCAGCTTCTCCGCCAGCGCCAGCGCCTGCGGGACGGGCACGAACGCGGCGTCGGCCCGCCGTTCGGCGACCCAGGAGGCGAGCGTCTGCCCGGGCACCAGGCTCTGCACCAGGAAGGCGTGGCCGTCCTGCTCGAAGGAGTGCACGGGCTCGGCGCCGACCCCGGTGAGCGGGGTGAGGTTGGCCGCCTCCCGGCGCAGGCTGGCCCGGGCGTCCTCGCCGGTCACGTTCACCGCCACGTGCGCGCGGGCCTGCTTGACGATGACCTCGGCGCCGGTGCGCTGGTCGAGCGCCCGGTACACCCCGCCGCGGGCGGAGTGCCGGATCGCCTCCCGTACGACGAACCGGTCCGCCAGCAGCACCGGCTTGGCGCTCTGCGCGGCGGCGGGACGGCCCGGGTCGCCGGGGAACGGAAGCTCCGCCCAGGGCGGCGGGCTGAACCAGGCCTTGCGCTGGTCGTCCACCAGCGTGCCGTCCGGGGCCTGCAGGCGCACGTCGAAGGAGCCGTCGTTGCCCAGCACCCGTACGCCGCTGAAGCCGCCGTAGCGGTAGTGGACCAGGCCGCCCTTGCGGTAGGGGCGGTCGGAGAGAACGGCCGGGCCGGGCAGTCCGGCGGTCGCGTCGTCCAACCGTGCGGCGAGTTCCCGCAGTTGGTCGTCGTCCCGCGGGTACACGGTGATGATCTTGCCGCACTGGGCGCGGTCGTAGTTGCCGGAGGTCATCTCCTCGACGGTCCGCAGGTCCCGGGCCGTCTTGAAGGCGCACCCGGCTCGGACCAGTACCCCGGCGGCCCGGTGCACCACCTCCGGCGCGGACAGGCGGGTCGCCGAGAGGTGCAGCTTCCACCCCTGTACCCGGGACTCGTGCTTCGGAGGAGTCACCCGGCACCAGACGCCGTCCTCCTCGACCTGCCAGTCTTCTTCGTCCAGCGCGGTGAGCACGGAGCGCACCACGTCCCCCAGAGAAAAGGTGAGCACGAGAACCCACTCCCAACGCCCGACCGACGGAGCCGGACGCCCGGCTCTCGAACGCCTCCACTCTCGCCCCGGCCGACGTCGCCCAGCATTGGGGAAACCCCTCGGACCGCCCCCGTCGGGGTTGTCCGGGGGGACCGGGGCGGCACGCGGCACCCGTTCACGCGGGCGTACCGAAGGCCCACTCGGCCCACACCGTCTTGCCGGGGCCTCCGGACCGCGGATACCCGCCCCAGCGGGTGGCGAGCGCCGCGACGAGGAGCAGTCCCCGGCCGCCGGAGTCCTCGGCGCCGGGGGGACGCAGTGCGGACGGGTCCGGTGGCACGCGCTCGGTACGGGTGTCGGTGACCTCGATCCTGACCGTGCGGGAGGACGCGAGCGCGTGCAGACGCAGGTGGAAGTCGCGGCCGGGGACGTGGCCGTACCGTACGGCGTTGGCGGTCAGCTCGCCGACCATCAGCACGATCTCCTCGTGCGGAGCGGTGCCGTACGGGACGCCCCAGGTGTTCAACCGGTGCGAGGCCATTCGGCGGGCGAGGCGGGCACCGCGCGGGGTGGAGGTGAACCGCATCTCGAAGGTGTGGCCCGGAGGGGCGCCGGCGCCGGCGGGACGGGAGATGCCGGTGGGGCCGGGGAGTTGACTCGTCATGCCGACGACGATGCCGCCGGTCGCGTAGCGTGACCAGTGGTGACGCACCGACGCGATCCGATGTACGCGGCGCGGTGGCACGGGTACGAGTTGCGCGGCGTGACGAGTCCGCCGGGACGGCGTTGGGGCAGGGAGGCGAGGGCGATGGCGGTGACCGGGGAGACGGACGGAGGGGCGGAGGTCGTGGGGACGGAGGTCGTGGGGACGGAGGTCGTGGGGGCGGAGGATTCGGGGCAGGCCACGGCGGACACCTCCGGTCAGGCCGTGATCGTCGCGTTCGGGCAGACCCTCAAGACACTGCGGGTGCGGGCGGGCCTGGAACGTGAGGAGTTCGGGCGGCGCATCGGCTACTCGGCGTCCACGATCGCGTCGTACGAGCAGGGGCGGCGGATCCCGTCCCCCCGGACCATCGAGCGGGCGGACGAGGCCCTGGACGCGGGCGGGCTGCTGACGGTGTGGAAGGAGCAGGTGGAGCGGGCCCAGTACCCGGTGTTCTTCCAGGGGATGGCGAAGCTGGAGAAGGAGGCCGTTGAACTGCTGGCGTACGACACCCACGTACTCAACGGCCTGCTCCAGACTGAGGAGTACATGAGGGCGGTGCTGGGCATGCGCCGTCCGGTGCTGGACCAGGAGACCGTCGAACAGCGCGTGGTGGCCCGCATGGCCCGGCAGGACATCTTCAGCCGGTGGCCCGCACCACTGCTGAGCTTCGTGCTCGAGGAAGCGGCACTGAGGCACCCGTGGGGCGGCAAGGCCGTCCACCGGGGTCAACTGGAACATCTGCTTCTGATCGGCGAGAAGCAGCACGTCGAGCTACAGGTCATGCCGACGGAACGCGAGTGCAACGCCGGCGTGGACGGCGCGTTCACCGTAGTCACCCGCAAGGACGGAATGAGGTTCGTCTACACCGAAGTTCAGGGAACCAGCGCACTCCAAACCGAGCCGGAACAGACGACTCTCGCCTCCGCCCGCTATGGGATCATCCGATCGCAGGCTCTCCCATCACGAGAGTCATTCGACTTCGTGGAAAGGTTGCTGAGATCACTATGAACAGCTCTGAGTCCTCAGCCATCGCACCCGGTCTCGCTTGGTTCAAGAGCAGTTACAGCGGAGCTGAGGGTGGTCAGTGCGTCGAGGTCGCGGCCGGCACGGGGGAGGTGCACGTCCGGGACTCCAAGGTCGCATCAGGATTCGTCATCCGGGTGTCGCGTGAGGCGTGGGCGGGGTTCGTCAAGCAGGCCTGACGACACACACGAAGCCGAGTGCCCTGCCGCCCCCTCGGACGGCAGGGCACTCGCATGCCGCCACCCCGGCAGCCACCGGCTCCGCCGTGCGCACGGCCACGGCTCCGACGGCGCGGGGATGAGCTCAGATAAATGACCAAATCGAAAAGAGCCCGCACACGTTCACCTGAGCTGATGCGGCAACTCGGCTTTCAAACCAGGTGCGGGCGTGATGATCCCGACACGGAAAGCTGCGACGAACCCATTCGCGGCCCGGCGCTGGTTCGGCATGGTGGTCGGCGCACGTCCCGATGATCCCGCCGAGGGGAGGGGTGCGGGTCCTTCACGGACGGCGCTGACCACGCCGCCATGACCATCGTGATCACACCAGCATTGGGGGAAAGATGAACTTGTTCCGCCGCACCGCGGCATCCGTACTCGCCACCGGCGCGCTGCTGTTCGCCGCTGTCCAGCCCTCGCACGCCGCGCCCGCGGAATCCGGGACCGCCGCCGCGGCCACGCCGGCCGCGGCGACCGCCACGCAGGTCGGACCGGTACGGATCACCGTCCAGGGCTTCGGCTCCGGCCCCGACAACGTCGCCTACCAGCTCGCCTTCGCCACCGCGTACCACCAGGCCGCCCAGTACGGATTCTCGTCCGGCCAGTGCCGGGTCACCTTCGGCCCCGTGCACCTGCTGTACCTGCCCAGCGGATTCGGGCAATGGGCGCTGGAGCTCACTTGCTCGGGCGAGCCCGCGGTGACGTCCTCGACCCGTGACCTCACCCGCTACAACGACGGCACCGACCACCGCAGCACCACCTGGAACGTGCCGTCGAGGTTCAACAAGGAAGGTGTCCTCGGCAAGCTCCTCATGAAGCCCGCGTCCGGCACCCGGCCGCTCTACATGTGCCAGGTCGGCAAGGACACCTTCACCTCGATGGACGTCAACTGCGAGGGCCAGAAGTATCTGACCCGCCTGGGCTGGATCTACCGCACGAAGCCCTCCGGCGTCTCGACCCGGCCGATCAAGCGCTGCACCGTCCTGGGCAGCGGTGAGCACTTCGACTCCGTCAACATGCAGTGCGAGGGCCAGCACCAGGAGGGCATCCTGGGCTACGCGCTCACCTGACCGTCCTGCTCGGGTTCGCCCCCGCCCGCGGGCGGGGGTCAACCCGACCGACCCCCTCGCCACGCCGCCCTGGTCGCCCGATGGAGCCGGTGGGTCGGCGCGAAGGCCGTCGAGGAGCAGGGCGAGGGGGCGGAGCCAGGCATTCGGGGCGACCGCGGTGAGCGCGGGTACAGCCCTGCCCAGTGCCGCCAGGGTGAGGAGCAGGTCCTCGGTGGTGAGGTCCGGGCGGATGGCGCCCTGCTCCTGTCCGCGCCGGAGCAACTCGCCGACCGTTTCGCGGTTGTGGGCGTGGATCGCCTCCAGGGAAGTGACGCCTTCGAGGTTCGTGGTCATCAGGTCGTTGGCGCCGCGGTCTGCGGGGCCCGTGAACACTGTTCACAGGTACTGCGCCGGCCCCGTCCATGCGTCGTGGGCGGTTCGTGCTCGTTCGCCGGCTGCCGTGGTCTCCGTGAGCGCGTCCCGGAAGACCTCGTCGACGAGTGCGGCGCGGGTCGGGAAGTGGCGGTAGAGGGTGGCGTTGCCCACGCCCGTCCGCCGGGCGATCGCATCGAGCGGGGCGTACCGTCTCATCAAGTCTGCACAAATTCACCGAACTTGTCTGGTCAAGTTTGGCCTTCATTCTTCCCGTCGACGCCGACGGCCGGTACTTATGTCCCGTCCATGACATCAACCGTGCTCACTGACTGAGCACTTCGCGTGAGCACCACACGTGACACCCGACGGGCACCACCCCTCACGACGGACGAGGTACACCATGCGTATGCGCCGGAGCGCCCTGGGCGGTTTGCTCGCCCTGCTCGGCACCCTGATCGTCACCACCCCGACCCCCGCCCAGGCGGCGGTGAGCAGCGGAAACCTGATCGTCAACGGCGATGCGGAGGCGGGCGGCTTCTGCACCGACGACTGGAGTGCGGCCACCGCGGTGCCCGGCTGGACCGTGCAGTCGGGCGGCCTGGACGTGATGTGCCACTCGGTCGCCTCCTTCGGTCACCCCGGCGACGGCGACACACCCGGCAAGGCCTTCTTCGCGCCGGGCGACTTCGGGGACGGCTCGATGAGTCAGAGGGTCGACGTCTCCTCCGCGGCCGCCGCCATCGACGGCGGCGGCGTGCACTACGACCTGTCCGGCTGGCTCGGCGGCTGGACCGTCTACGGCGGGTACGTCGCCGTCGGCCTGCACTTCCAGGACGCGAACGGAAACCCCGTCGGCGCGACCGCCGACCTGCCCACGGTCTCCGCCACCGACCGCGGTCTGCACACCGAGTTCCTCGCGCGCAGCGCCACCGGCACGGTCCCGGTCGGCACCCGGCACATCCAGGTCGAGGTGCAGTTCCTCGACACCTCCAGCGAGACCGGATACCTGGACAATCTGTCGCTGACCCTGGACACCCCGGTCGCCGCACCGGCGCCGCCGGCCCCGCCGGTCTCTAAGGTCCCCGGCTACGACCACGTGTTCATGGTGATGATGGAGAACACGGACTACTCCGAGATCATGAACGATCCGGCGGACACGCCGTTCATCCACAGCCTGATGTCCGAGGGCGCGACGATGACGGACGCCCACGCGGTCTACCACCCCAGCGACGAGAACTACCTGGCCGTCGCGGGCGGCGACACCTACGCCCACGGCGCGACCTACTGGCCGGACATCAACTCCCCCGAGCGCAACCTCGGCGACACCGTCGAGGCCGTCGGCAAGACCTGGAAGGCGTACGAGCAGGGCATAGGCAGCCCGTGCAACGCCGGCAAGGGAGGCGCCGACAGCTACTACGAGCCCGACGACGCCCCGTTCATCAACTACACCGACATCAGCGGCGACGCGGCCCGCTGCGCGGCGCACCTGTTCGACACCACGCAGCTCACCACCGACCTGCAGTCGGCCGCGACCACGCCGAACTTCTCCTGGATCGCCGCGGACGACTACTACGACGGCGAGGCCTCCGGCAACGGCAGCGCCAAGAGCCTGCGGACGCAGGACGGCTGGCTGCGGCAGACGCTCGCGCCGGTCATGTCCTCCCCCGCCTGGACCCGGCAGCGCTCACTGATCCTGCTCACCTGGGACGAGAGCGCGGGCGAGGGCTACGACCACGTCGCCACCGTCGCGGTCGGCTCGCAGGGCACCGTACCGGCCGGCACCACCAGTCCCCGCCACTACGACCACTACGGCATCGGCCGCACCATCGAGGACGCCCTCGGACTGCCCGGCCTGACCGCGAACGACACCTACGCGACCCCTCTGAACGACGCGTTCGCACCGTCCACCGCGACGTCCCCGACGCTGACCGGCGACCTGGACGCGGTGCGCGACGGCGGCAACGTCACCCTCCGCTACTCGCTGCCGTCCACGGCACAGGTCGGCGCGAAGAACTGGATCGGCATCTACCCGGCGGGAGTGAAGCCGGGCGCGCAGTCCTCGCTCACCTGGGCCTACACCCCGAACCGGAGCGGCGCGGCCACCTTCTCCACCGGCAAGCTGAACGGTGCCGGCAGCTACGACGCCTACTACCTGGCCGACGACGGCTACGGCGTACTCGCCGGACCGTTCCGCCTGACCGTCGGCTGACTCCACCGCGCGGACCCCGCCTGCACGGCCCGGCCCAGCGGGCCCCGGACGCGGTCGTTGACAGATTCGGCTAACAGCATTAGCTTTAAGCTAACAACGTTAGCCGAACTGGAGAGCGTCATGACCGAGTACCTCGCCGTCGACGGCGGCACGATCGCCTACGAGGTGGCCGGATCCGGCCCGCTGATCGTTCTCGCGCACGGCATGGGCGACAGCCGCGCCGCGTACCGCGCCCTGGGCCCGCGGCTGGTGGCGGCGGGACACCGGGTCGCCACGGTCGACCTGCGCGGCTGCGGCGAGTCCAGCGTGGGCTGGCCGGCATGGAGCCGCACCGCCGTAGCCGGAGACCTGCTCGCCGTGATCCGCCACCTGGGCGGCCCGGCGGTGCTCGTCGGCCATTCCCTCTCCGGCGGCGCCGCCACCATCGCCGCGGCCCGCGAGCCCTCACTGATCAGCGCCGTCGTCGAGCTGGCGCCGTTCACCCGCAAGCAGTCGATCCGCCTCGGCGACCTGCGGGTGAAGCGGTTCCGGCAGGGCATGCTGCGGTTGCTCGGCGCGGGCGTGTTCGGCAGCGTGCCGCTCTGGCGTTCGTACCTCGACCTCGCCTACCCCGGTGTGAAGCCGGACGACTGGGCGGAGCGGCTCGACCGCGTCGGCTCCCTGCTGCGCGAGCCGGGCCGGATGAAGGCCCTGCAGGGCATGGGCCGCAGCGCACCCACCGACGCGGGCGCGCAGCTCGGAAACGTCCGCTGCCCGGTCCTGGTCGTCATGGGCACCCTCGACCCCGACTGGGCCGACCCGCACGCCGAGGGTTCGGCGGTCGTCGACGCCCTGCCGTCCGGCCTCGGCCGCCTGGAGATGATCGAGGGCGCCGGACACTATCCGCACGACCAGTTCCCCGACCAGGTGGCCGCCCTCATGCTCCCCTTCCTCCGCTCGGCCGGCGCTCATGCCTAGGGCCGGCCTGGACCCCGCGGCCGTCGTCGCGGCCGGGGCCGCACTCGCCGACCAGGTGGGCCTCGCCAACCTCACGATGGGGCGGCTGGCCGAACGGGTGGGCGTGCGCACCCCGTCCCTGTACAAGCACGTGGGCAGCCAGGAGGACCTCAACCGGCGCATCGCGGCCCTGGCGCTGAACGAGGCGGCCGACGCCGTCGGAGGAGCGATCCAGGGCCACGCCGGCCGGGACGCCCTGGCGGCCGCGGCACGCGCTTTCCGCGCCTTCGTCGTGGAACACCCCGGCCGGTACGCCGCGACGATCGGCCTGGAGCCGTCCGGCCCCGACGATCCCCTGGCCGCCGCGGCACAGCGGCTGCTCGACGCGTTCACGGCGGTCCTGCGCGGCTACCGGATCCCGGAGTCCGCCCGGGACCACGCCCTGCGCACGCTCCGCAGCCTCTGCCACGGCTTCGCCACGCTGCAGGCCGACAACGCGTTCCAGTGGAGCGCCGACGTCGACGAGAGCTTCGAGTGGCTGATCACCTTCACCGACCGGGGCCTGCGCGCCATGTGAGCGATGCCGCCGTCGTCGAAAGCGCGCAGGGGGTGACGTCCTCCGAGGTGGCGAGAACCTTCGGTCAGCGGATCCGGCTTCCGGCCGCTTCCCCGGAACGGGACGGCACTCACGGAGTCAGGGGCCTGACGAACGCTCCGGGGCAGGGTGCGGCCGTCGGGGCGGGGGCGGTCATCCGGTCAGCAGTTGCGTCCCTATCACCGCCAGGAGTGCCAGACGGTCGGCGTCCTCGGTGCCGGGCCGGGCCGTGTACACCATGATGCGCAGGTCGCTGCCGGCGACACCGAGGACGTCGCAGTCCAGGGTCAGGGCGCCGACACGGGGGTGGTCGATGGTCTTCCGGGCGGCTTCGTGCTCGCCGACGGCGCCCGATGCCCACAGCGCGTCGAAGTGGGCGCTGCGGCGGCGCAGCTCGGCGATGAGGGACTGCAGGTGCGCGTCCTCGGGATAGCGGCCGGCGGTGCGGCGCAGGTCGGCGACCTGTGCTGCCAGGAACGCGCCCTTCGATTCCGTGGTGTGGCGCACCCGGCTGCGGGGGTTGAGGAAGTTGCGCCGGACCGCGTTGAGGTCGTCGCCGTGCCACTCCCCCATGAGCGCCGTGTAGAGGGGATTGGCGAGGAGTTGGTTCCAGGCCGCGTCGAAGACGGCGACCGGTGTGCCGGTCAGCCGGTCCAGCACGCGGTGCACACCGGGGGTGATGTGCTGCGGGACGGTGTCCGGGCCGGGTGGGGCGAGGCCTGCCAGACGGAAGAGGTGGTCCCGTTCGTCCCGGGTGAGTCGCAGGGCACGGGCCAGGGATGCGACGACCTGGGCCGAGGGCCTGCCGGCGCGTCCCTGCTCCAGCCGGATGATGTAGTCGGCGGAGACACCGGCCAGCTGGGAGAGTTCCTCGCGGCGCAGCCCCGCGGCACGCCTGCGCCCGCCCGGGGAGAGGCCGACCGCCTCGGGCGGCACGTGATCGCGCCACCGGCGCAGGGCCGCGCCGAGTTCCGTGGTCGCCATGTCCTCGATTGTGGCAAGAGAACGTTTGCCTGTCCTGGTAACGCCAGTCCCATGAAAACGCGTCTACTGGCTGGTCATGCGTTTCGCGCCGATCGTGGAGGCACGGCGGAAGCGCGCAGGCCCGCCCGTCCTCCGGTTCCCGGACCGCACGGGCGGAGCCGTCGGTGATCACGCCCTCGGTGACGACCGGCCAGAGGCCGTCACCGCGCCCTACCGCTCCGCACGCACCGGGCTCCGCCAGAGCCCGACGAGCCCCGACCCGGCCCCTCCGGCCACCGTTCGGAAGGAACAGCACTCATGAGCAAGCTCGCCCTCGTCACCGGCGCCACCTCCGGCATCGGCAAGGCATTCGCCGAACGCCTCGCCGCGGACGGCCACGACCTGATCATCGTCGGCCGCGACAAGGACCGCCTCGCGGAGTTCGCCGCCTCCCACCCCGAGGTCGGCGTCCGCACCGTTGCGGCCGACCTGTCCACCGACGTCGGCGTCGACACCGTGGCCGGGATCTGCGCCGACGAGCCGCTGACCATGCTCGTCAACAACGCCGGCGTCGCCCACTACATGCCGCTCGCCGAGCTGCCCGCCGACAAGGCCCGCGAACTCGTCCACGTCAAGGTGGTCGCCCCGACCATGCTCACCCGCGCCGCCGTCGCCGGTATGCGGGAACGCGGCGACGGAAAGATCATCAACGTGGCCGGGATGATCGCCTTCAGCGGTCCCGCCGACGGGTCCGTCATGCCCCGCCGCGCCGTCTACGCCGGCTCCCTGGCCCATCTGGTCACCATGTCCCAGACCCTCGGTGCCGAACTGGAGGGCACCGGAGTCCAGGTCCAGGTGCTGTGCCCCGGCGTCGTCGCCACCGAGTTCCACACCCGCCAGGGCATGGACCTGAGCGCCCTGCCCCGCATGTCCGCCGAGGACGTCGTCACCGCGGGCCTGCGCGGACTCGAACTCGGCGAAGTGGTCTGCGCCCCGGGCGTCGAGGACACCGGCCTGCTCGACGCCGTCTTCCGGGCGGATCTGGCCGCCTTCGGGGGACAGAGCCCGCAGCTCGCCTCCCGCTACCGGGCCGGCTGAACGAGCCCGGACGCACTGCCCCGGCCGGGGCACATGCGTGAGATCGGGACTTCCGCCTCGGCACGGCCGGCCGCCCTGCAGCGCGCCGCCTCGTGAGGACCCGGCCCTCGGCTCCGACGACACCCACAGCATCCTCGACCAGGCCTGCCGTTCTTGCGACGGCCACAGCCTCGTCCTCCGCCACACGGCGCTGTGTCCCGAGGCCGGGATCGAACGGTCCGGTTTCGGCCGTCCTGTAGATTTTGGCCGCTCGGTGCGGGGCGGCCTACCCCGGCCCCAGCACGATCGACCACCACTACTACTGGCTGGAGGTCGAGCACCCGGGCGGGACGTGGCGGAGCCGATGGCTGAACGGCAGGCAGGACATCAAGAACATCGTCCTGCTCCTCAGATTCATTCAGCGCCTGAAGTCCTAGACGAACAAGTCCGATGTCTGACGGTGTGCTGTTGGCGCCGCGGCATAATGATCAGCAGGGCGCTGTCGCGGAACGCCGATGCCTCAACGGGGAGTTGATATGCAGAGCACGAATGGTGAAGCCACCCTCTTCATAGCCTTGGTGTGTGTCGGCCTGGTGGTGCGTCGGCAGCTTCGCGCCCGTCCGGTGCGGCGATACGGCTCGCTGATCGGACCCGCGATCCTCGGTTCCCTCGGCGCCGTGGGGATCGCCATCGGTATCGCCTCGGTCGTCAAGTACCACGCGCTCTCCGTACCGTCCCTTGTCCTCTTGGTGGGGAGTCTGGGCGTTGCGGCGGCGCTCGGCGCGGTCAGAGCCCGGACCGTACAGGTCTGGTGTGGGCCCGAGGGAGAGGCGCTGCGCAAGGGTTCGGCGGCGACGACCGGACTATGGCTCGCCTCTGTAGGCGTACACATCGGTCTGGCCCTGTGGATCGACCACGCGGCCGGAGCCGGAATGCTGGGAACCGCGTCGCTTTACGCCTATCTGGCCTTCGGTCTGGGAACGCAGAACGTCTTGGTACGTGCACGCGCCGCCGCTCTGCGCCCCCGCGGCTGGAGCACGACTCCCGCCGCGTAGCTCGTTCAAAGGAGTGGGTTCCTTGCTCGACGGTGTGTCTGGGAACGTGAAGAGGGCGTCCAAGATCGTTGTGTGAGGAACGAGGACTTGGACGTCCTGCTGACGGGGGTAGCGGCCTGGTAGGTGGGGACGGTGTCCGCCGAGGCTGAGCATGGCGAGGGCGATCAGGGCTGCGGGCTCCTTGAAATCGTGGTGAACGCGAGCACAACGGGGATGGTCAACTCGGCAGACGACGGGTCGCCTTGCTCGTGACCGGCCTCAACAACCACATCACCGTTCCCGCCTCGGCTTCGGCTGTATGGCGCACCACGCGGCCCCCTTCGTTGAGCGGACAGTAGGCCACGTCCCTGATCAGCTCACACGACCCATCGGACAGGCCCTAGGTCCTCGGCGATCGGGGAGTGCCCTTCGAGGAGGGGCCGGGCGGAGAGGGGCCGGGCGGAGAGGGGCCGGGCGGAGAGGGGCCGGGCGCGGCGACGCGGTCCAGATCGGCCGAGAGCGACTTCAGCCAGGCCTCGGCGTCGTAGTAGACCGGCGAGGCGGGCCGGTCCTGCGGTCGGCCGTGAGCCGCCTCGCCGGGTGTCGGGCTCCGGGTGCGGGGCGGTGACGTGCCCGTGCCCGTGCCCTTGCCCGTGCCCTCGAGGAGACCGCCGACGGTGGCGAAGCGCTCGGCCAGCCCGCGGCCGTCCGTGTCGAGCGCCCCGGGCCACGCGGACGCGGGCGACCCGGCCCCGGCCGGGGAGCCCTCCGCCAGCAGGCTCCGGGACCCGCGCAGGGTGTGATGTCCGGCCATCAGCGCCGCGTGCCAGTCCACGCCCTCGGTCCCGGGTTGTTGCGGCTCGCTCTGGAACTGTGCGAAGGACGATTCCGCGAGGGTCAGGGCGCGGCGCAGCGACGGCAGGCCGCTCTGCCTCCCCGTCGCGCCGTGCGTGAGGGCCGACGTGGTCGATGCGATGGTGGAGCCGACGGCGCGGAGCAGGGCGGCGACATCGCGGCGGAGTTCCTTCTGCGCGCCGCGGGGCCAGGCGAGCAGTCCGAAGACCAGGCCGATCGAGCTGCCGACGAGGACGTCGAGGAAGCGGACCTCGGCCAGCTGCCAGGTGGAGGGTGCGAGCTGGGCGAAGACCACGGACACGACCAGGGTGAAGAGGCCCTGCGCCCAGCCCACGCCGTGGGTGGGCCCGAACCAGAACGCGGCCAGCATGATCACCGGCAGTGCCACGGCATAGGCCGCCGTGTCCCCGCTGACCAGTACCAGCATCGCGGCGGCGGCGAGCGCGCCCAGCAGGGTGCCGACGAGAGCCCGGGCCACGATCGCACCGGTCTGGGCGGCCGTGGTGCGGGTCAGGGTGAGGACGGCCAGCATGGCCCAGAATCCGTGGGGCAGGGAACCGAGTCCGGCCACGACACGAGCGGCCGCCAGCGCCAGGCTGAGGCGTACGGCGTTCTGGAAGTACACCGAGCGAGGGCTCAGATGCGCCCGGAGCCGATGCGCCCACAGGCGCGCCGTACTCTGCCCGGCGTACCAGAAGCCGCCGTCCCGCTTCTCGGCGGGCCCCGGACTCCGTCCCAGCGCGAGGTCGGCCGCCGCCGCGAGGGTCAGGGCGGCTCGGGCGGTCTCGATGAGCATCGCCTGACGGTCCATGATCTGGTCGACGGCTTCCGGCGACTCCCCGTGTGCCGCCACCGTGCGCCGCCGCCGGTAGACCGCCAAGGCTTCCTCGAGCCGTCCCGGTCCGGCCGGGCGGCCGGTACGCAGCGCGGCGGCCGTCCTCCGGGCCGACGCGGCCACCTCGTGCAGCAGTGCGAGGGTCTGCGGGTGGGGACCCCGCGGACCCGGTCCCGGCACCTCCTGCAGGCGGGCCAGCAGGACACGGGCGGCCATGCCGGTGTGAGCGAGCGCTCGCTCCCGCATCCCCGGTCCGGCCGGCCGCTCCGACTCCGGCACTCTCAGGGGGCGGAGCGTCTGACCGGCGGCCCGCGCCGCCGCGTCGGCTCCCTCCGACAGCGTCCAGGGCGGCCGGGTCAGCTCGGTCGCACAGCGCGCCGCGGTCGTGGCCGCGTCCGCGGACAGGTTCCGGTAGGAGGTGCCGGGCGGGTCGGGCAGCAGCACGGCTTCGGCGAGCACGAGCAGCAGGACGCCGAACGTCATCCCGCCCAGCCGTTCGTCCAGGGTCTGCGGAGCATAGGGAGGGAAGCACGGCAGGATGTAGAGCAGTTGCAGGCCGGGAGCCGCCCCGGCCGTCCGTGGCCCGGTCACCGCGGAGTACGCGACCAGGAAGCCGATCACCAGAATGCCCGCCGTCGCGGTCCAGGTGCTCACGGCGAGCAGCGTCCCGGCGGTGACGAGCAGCCAGCCGACCGGAAGGAGCCGGCCGATGGCGACGGCGCGCTGCCGCCCGGTGCCGGGAACGCGGGAGAGCCCGCCCATCGCCACCACCGCGAACAGGCCGTAGGTGGCGGTGACGGGCTCGTGCAGGCCGTAGAGGCCCGGGTAGAAGGCGCAGACGGCGGCAAGCGTCACCCGGACGGCCCGCCTGCCCGCGTACGCGGAGGCGGATGTGCCGTACCGCACGTCGGTGACGAGTCGGCGCAGGTGCGGGGCGGCGCCCTTACGCGCGCGGGCGGTACCGCCGGTAGCCGTCCCTGAGCCCATGATCAGTGGTATCCGGACCCACCGGCTGTTCGCCGGGCGTCGAGAGGCCGGGTTCCGGAGGACCCGAGCGCTTCTTCGAGGTCCGCTCGGCCGGGGCGCCCGCCGGTGAGATGCCGCGCGAACTGTGCCGACTCGCTCTCCAAGTCCGCCATGACATCAGCGTAACCCCGATCTTGCAGGGGGGCCGCCGTCGGCGGAGTCGGTGGCGGCCCTGCCCTGCCCCGGCAGCACGCCGTCCGCCCGGCCGCCCACTCCACGGCCACCGCCCTCGACGCGCCGGCGGCGGGCATCCCGCGTCAAGCGACGGGGCGGCCCGACACGTGCCACCGGATAGGCTCTGCCCGTTCGGCCCGAGAGGCGGGCCGCCAACCTGGAGGGCTCGTCGCACTGAGCATCCACCTGCATCTTCGCGCCACTGCGGAGTCCGAGATCCGGGACGACCACACCTGGCTTGCGGCGTTCATGGCCGAGGCCTGGGACAACCACCCGGACGAGTACGCGGCAGGCGTCGCCGACTCGATCGAGAAGGTCTTCAACTCCGTCCACGACCTCCATGCCGCAGCCGAGGCCCTCGGTGCCGGCGTCGGCAGTGCCTGGACCCTGCCTGTTTTCGGCGGCCGCCCTGTGGCGTACGGCGCTGACGCCGACCCCTCCGGCCCGCCCCTGATGCTTCTGGAGTCACGCGGGGTGTCGCAGGCCGCGGACTTCCTCACTGCTGTCTCCTTCGACGAGCTCTGGAACGTCGCCGGTGCCGAGCTCGGCGGCTGGATGAGGGATGAGGAGCAGGTCAGGCAGGAGTTCTCGGATATTCACCGGGACCTGCAAGCCTTCTACGGGCGGGCGGCTTCCGCGGGCCACGCCGTGGTCAAAGCGGTGTGGGCCTGAGCCGGTGGCCGATGGAGCGGTGACGGGGAGACCTGACGGGGGCTCGGCGGATGAACGACAACCGCGGAGTCGGCGTCCCGTGTGCGACGCCCGGCCGTGGCTCCGCGGCCGGGCGCTCGCCCCCGACATGGTCGGGGAAGGTGCGTGACCCCGCCCCCGCGGTGTCTCCTGTCAGTCCCGGACGAGGCAGAACGGGTGTCCTGCCGGATCAGCGAAGACGCGCCAGCTCCGCTCTCCGTCCCCCTCGTCGAGCAGTGTGCCGCCCAGACCGAGGACGTCGTCCTGAGCCCGGTCCATGTCCTCGACACCCAGGTCGAGATGGAACTGCTGGGGCCGGGTGGGATCCGGCCACCGTGGAGGCTGATGGTCGGCCACCCCCTGGAAGGCCAGCACGAGCCCGTCGGTGTGGAGCGTCGCCCAGTCCACGCCGATCGACCACCGCGGATCCGGCTGGTTCACCACGCCGCCGAGAAGCGACTGGTAGAACCGGGACAGCTCAACGACGTCGGCGCAGTCCAGCACCACACACTGCAGCTTGGCGATCATATGCGGCAGCGTCCCACGACCCTTCGAGCACGGACTCGCAAGCCGTTCACGGACGTAAACGCAACGGTGTTGACCTCGTGGTGACCGCGCTGGAGTGTCCGAGCAGGTCCCGCAGGATCAGCAGCGGATCGGCTTTCACTGAAGTCCCGCCGGGCCCGCGGCGCCCGGCTCGAAGGACGCCCTTGCGTTTTCGCTGACAGTGACGGTGATGACGGCGGTGGCCGAGGGAGGCCACCGCCAGGACGGTCAGGACCGCCGTGCCCGCCGTCTCGACGTACACGGTCGGGCGGACCAGCTCCGCGTCGATCGACTCGCCGAAGCCGAACAGGCCGGTGGTGAGGCTCAGGATCAGCCCGCCGAGCGTTCCGGCCGTGAACAGCGCGGTGGCGGCGGCGACCGGCCCGAGCCGGCGCACGGGCGTGACGAGCAGCGTCACGGCGAGCAGGGTGCCGACGACGCCGTTGAGCAGGAAGAGCGGCCCGATGGTGGCGAGGTCCCGGTAGCCCTCGGCCCACAGGCGCAGATGGATCGCGGCCATGGTCGCCGTCAGGCCCGCGCCGGCGAGACGCAGGGCGAACCGCGCGGCCGCTCGGTTCGTGGTCATGGCCGCCTCAGTAGCCGTTGCCCGGGGACTGGTCGTTGTTCGACGGCTTGTTCGTGGACGGCGCCGGGGCTCCGCCGACCGTGATACCGGTCTTCATCCCGAGGTCCTTGTGCCCGTCGATCGGACAGTAGATCTGGTACGTGCCGGACTTCAGCGTCACCGTGAGGGCGGTGGACTCGCCGGGCGAGACGGTCTTGCTGCGGTTCGCGCCGCCGGGTCCCTGGACCACCAAGGCGTGTTCGTGGTGGCCGGTGTTCTTCGCGGTGAAGGTGTAGGTGCCGGCCGTGAACTTCTCCGTCGAGAGCTTGATGTGGAAGTCGGACAGCTCCGCCGTGACCTGGCTCGCCGAGGTTCCGGACTTCGGCGGGGGCGGCGCCGTCGCGGTACCGCCGCTGCCGCTACTGCTGCTTCCGCAGGCGGCGAGCACGGCGGTCAGGCCCCCGGCGGCCACGCCGAGGAGCACGCGTTGTCGGGTGCTTGGGATGGTCATGAGTCGGTCCTCCGGTTCGTCCCCTGGTAGGGGATACGGAGGCGGCCGGCCCGGGGATTGCGTCGCGGGCGGGACAATGGCCGTGAGGCAATCCCTTCGGGGCGGTGAGGCGTATCACTGGTATGTGGCGCATGGGCCTTTCTCTCGGGCGGGTATCCGACGAGACGTTGCTCACCGGTCTGACGACGGGCGATCCCGAGTTCGCGGTCGCGTTCGTGCGCCGTTTCCAGCGCAAGGTCTTCGGTGTGGCCGTCGCCGTCGTCGGCGACACCCAGCTCGCCGAGGACATCGCCCAGCAGACCTTCGAGCGCGCTTGGCGGCACGCGCAGGTGTACGACCCGCGTCGGGGCTCCGTACGGGCGTGGCTGACGGCCATCGCGCACAACCTGGCGATCGACGCGGTCCGGGCCCGGCGGGCGAGCCCGATGATCCCGGAGGACCTGGACGCGCTGCTCGGTGTGGTCACGGAGACGCCCGAGCGGCGGGCGCTCGCCGACGACAGCGCGGAGCGGGTGCGGCGGGCGGTGGCGGAGCTGCCCCCGGAGCAGGCGCGGGCGCTGGTGATGGCCGGGATCTACGGGATGACGGCGCGCGAGGTCGCGGCGGCCGAGGGCGTTCCGCTGGGCACGGCGAAGACCAGGATCCGGACCGGGACGATCAAGGTGCGGGCGCTCCTCGAACCGGCGGAGGGAGGGCGAGGGCGGTGAGCGGCATGGAGTGCGAGCGTTTGCGGGAGCTGGGCGCCGAACTGGCGCTCGGAGTCCTGCCGGCCCGCGAGCGGGCCGAGGCGGTCGCCCACCTGGACCGCTGCCCGGAGTGCCGGGAGCACGTCGAGCGGCTGACGGCGGTCGGTGACGGGCTGCTCGCGCTGCTGCCGGGCGCCGAGCCGCCGGTCGGTTTCGAGTCGCGGGTGGTACGGGCCCTGGGCGCGGCACCCGTGCGGAAGTCGCGCGCGCACCGGCTGCGGCTGGCGGCGACCGGGCTGGCCGCTGCCCTGGCCTGTGGGTTCGGCGGGTGGGCGGTCGGCGCCGCCGTCGTCGGGGGTGCGCCTGCGGCGGTCTCGCAGCGGACCGGGGTCGTGGAGGCCGCCCTGGTGTCCGACGGCCACGAGGTGGGCCGGATCTACGCGCACTCCGGCAGCGCGGGCTGGGTGTACATGTCCGTCGACCTCGGCCGGCCGACCGTCGACGGGCCGGTCCGCTGCGTGCTCGTGCACGCCGACGGGTCGACGGTCCCGGTGGGCTCGTTCCCGATCAAGGGCGGCTACGGGTACTGGGGGGCGCCGGCCGGGACCGATCCGACGACGGTGACCGGCGCCCGGCTGGTGTCCGCTGACGGAAACGTCCTGGCCACGGCTCGGTTCCCCGGCTAGGAGCGTGGGCCGGCAACGGCTTGGCCCAGCCGAGGCCGAGCGTGGGGTCCCTCGGTTGTCACGGCTCGTTTCCGGCCCCGGCAGGGAGCCGGGAGCCACCCCTTGACCGAATACCCCTGGGGGTATTTGACGCCGACCTCCGGTCCGCCGTACTCTCGCCGGAGAGATACCCCAGGGGGTATTTGAGGAGGCAACGACATGGCTCGTGAAGTGACGCAGGAAGCGTTCGCGGCGGCCTGGGCCGACGGCGCGCTCGTGGTCGACGTCCGGGAGGCGGACGAGTACGCCGCCGGACACGTGCCCGGCGCCCGACCGATGGCGCTGCGCACCGTGCCCACACGGAGCGGTGAGCTGCCGCACGGCCGACCGGTGTTCGTGATCTGCGCCAGCGGCAACCGCAGCAGGGCCGCCGCGGACTGGCTGAACTCCCGCGGCCTCGACGCCTACTCGGTGATCGGCGGCACCGGCGCCTGGGCCCGCGCCGGCCGTCCCGTCGCCACCGGTGCGCACGAGCACGCCGCCTGACCTCCCCCGCCCCCGTACGCCGGCCAGCAGGAAGGGAGCACCGCCTTGGCCGCCACACCCTCCCCCACAGACCACCCCCTCTCCGGCCGCCACCGCGTCGCCGTCATCGGCGGCGGCAGCGCCGGCATCAGCGTCGCCGCCCGCCTGCGCCGCGCCGGTGTCAGTGACATCACCCTGGTCGAACCGTCCGACACGCACTGGTACCAGCCGCTGTGGACTCTGGTGGGCGGTGGCCAGGCACCCCTGCGTGTCAGCCGCCGCCCCGAGGGGTCGGTCATCCCTGACGGCGTGCGGTGGATTCGCCGCCGCGCCCAGGCCGTCGACCCGGAGAACCGCACCGTGACCCTGTCCGGCGGCGCCGAACTCACCTACGAGCACCTGGTGATGGCACCGGGCATTCAGCTGGACTGGGACGGCGTCCCCGGCCTCGGGCAGGCCGTCGGTCACGACCGGGTGAGCAGCAACTACGCGCCGGAGTACGCCCCGCGCACCTGGGAACTGATACGCCGGATGCGCTCGGGCACGGCCGTCTTCACCCACCCGGCGACCCCGCTGAAGTGCGGAGGCGCACCGCAGAAGATCGCCTACCTGGCCGCCGACTACTGGCGCCGGCACAAGGTCCTCGACGACATCCGCGTCGTCCTCGTCCTCCCCGACCCGGCGATGTTCAAGGTGCCCGGCTGGTCGCAGGTCCTGGAGGAGGTGGTCGCCCGCTACGGCATCGAGGTGCGGCTGCGCTCCGAGATGACCGCCGTCGACGGCGACGCCCGCGAGGTCACCATCACCGACCACGCCAACGGCACCAAGGAGACCCTCGGCTACGACCTCCTGCACGCCGTGCCGCCGCAGAGCGCCCCCGACTGGGTCAAGGCGAGCCCGCTCGCCGACCCGGCCAGCCCGCAGGGCTTCGTCGCCGCCGACAAGCACACCCTCCAGCACCCCTCCTACGAGAACGTCTTCGCCGTCGGCGACGTGGCGAACCTGCCCACCTCCAAGACCGGTGCCGCGGTGCGCAAGCAGGCCCCGGTGGTGGCCGGCAACCTGCTCGACTTCATGAACGGGCGTTCCCCCTCGCACCGTTACGACGGCTACACGTCCTGCCCGCTGGTGACGGCCCGGGACCGGATGCTGCTCGCCGAGTTCGACTACGACCTCAACCCCGCGCCCTCCTTCCCGCTGCTCGACCCCTTCAAGGAGCGGCGCTCGATGTGGGTGTTCAAGCGGTACGGCCTGCCGCCGATCTACTGGCACGGCATGCTCACCGGCCGCCTCTGACCGGTCGGCCCGGGCCTCCCCCGGTCCCGGGCCGACCACCGCACCCCGCCCTCCGACGAGGGCGGACCGGACTCTTCCGCACAACCCCCAGGCATTTGGTCCCCATCCGGACGTGGAGGTCACCCGACCATGTTCTTCGCCCAGTACTACCTCGACTGCCTCTCCCAGGCGTCGTACCTGATCGCCGACGAGAGCACGGGCAGGGCCGTCGTCGTCGATCCCCGCCGCGACGTCTCGGAGTACCTGACCGACGCCGCCGCCCACGGTTTCACCATCGAGGCCGTCATCAACACCCACTTCCACGCCGACTTCCTCGCCGGCCACCTGGAGCTCGCCGACCGCACCGGCGCCTGGATCGGCTACGGACAGCGCGCCGAGGCCGAGTACCCGATCCGCGAACTGGTCGACGGCGAGCGCATCAGCCTCGGCGACGTCCAGCTCCAGATCCTGGAAACCCCGGGCCACACCCCGGAGTCGATCAGCGTCCTGATGTACGAGCACTCCGGCGACACCGTCCCCTACGGCGTGCTGACCGGTGACGCGCTGTTCATCGGCGACGTCGGCCGGCCCGACCTGCTGGCCTCCATCGGTGTGACCGCCGACGAGCTCGGCAGGATGCTTTACGACACCGTCCAGAACAAGCTGATGGGTCTCCCGGACGCCGTGCGGGTCTTCCCGGCCCACGGCGCCGGCTCCGCCTGCGGCAAGAACCTCTCCACCCAGCGTCAGTCCACCATCGGCGAACAGCGCGCCACCAACTACGCGTGCCGGCCGATGAGCGAGGAGGAGTTCGTCGAACTGGTGACGGCCGGGCAGCCGTCCGCGCCCGCCTACTTCGTCCACGACGCCGTCCTCAACCGCAGGGAACACGGCCTGTTCGACGCGACCGCCGCCCCCCTCCCGCTGACTGCCGAGGAGTTCATGCGGCGACGCGCGGCCGGAGCCGTCGTGGTCGACGCCCGCTCCCCGCAGGACTTCGCCCCCGGCCACCTGCGCGGCTCGCTCAACGTCCCCGCGGACGGACGCTTCGCCGAACAGGCCGGCATGGTCGTCGCCCCCGAGCAGGAGATCGTCGTCATCGCGCCGCAGGACCGGGAGGAGGAGGTCGTCACCCGGCTGGCCCGGATCGGCTTCGACAGGGTCGGCGGGTATCTGCGCGAGCCCGAGGGGGCCTTCCCGGCCCTGGCCGACGAGATGGAGCAGGCCGGCCGTCTGACCGTCGACGAACTCCGCCGGCTCCTGGACGGCGACGAACCGCCGCTGGTGCTGGACGTGCGCAACACCGCCGAACGCGAGGAAGGCTTCATCGGGGATTCGCTGCACATCCCGCTGGCCGAACTCGCCCGCCGCATCGACGAGATCCCGGCCGGCCGCCCCCTGGTCGTGCACTGCGCGGGCGGACACCGCTCCTCCATCGCCGCCAGCCTCCTGCGCCACACGGGCCGCAACGACGTCTCCGACCTGCTCGGCGGCTACGGCGCCTGGCTCGCCCTGCCGGCACCCGCCGACGTCTGATCCCCCGCGCTCCGGGCGGCGACCGCGGCGGCAGACTGCCGACGACCGCCGCGGTCGGCACCGGCCGGTCCGCTCCACGAAGACCTTCGCCGACCGGCCGCCTCACCGGCCCGCACATCGCCCGCCCGGGGCTTCGCGGCCCTCGTCACGGCGACCGCCCCCGCCGGCGGCGTGATCGGGGGGCTGCCGGTCGGGCGGCGGATCCCGCAGGACACGCCGGGGCGCGGTGCACGTCCCCCGGACCCGGCCCTGAGGAGGTGTTACGTGAAACCCACCCCGAAGTGCGTCCTGGACCGATCCCGCCCCTGCAACGCGTGCATCGCCCCGGACCCTCGCAGCTGCCCCTACCCCTATCTGCTCGCCGGGGACGACACCATGGACCCGGACGACGGCGTCGGCACGGACGACGGCATCGCCGACGACGGCATCGCGGACGACGATTCCGCGCACGCGGAGGAATGAGGCGCAGGACATGGACGCAGCGGGCTGGGACGAGCGCTACCGCGGCGGCGAACTGGTGTGGAAGGCCGAGCCCAACCGCTTCGTGGCCGAGGAACTGGCCGGTCTGAAGCCGTCCGGGCGGGCGGTGGACCTCGCCGCCGGCGAAGGCCGCAACGCGGTGTGGCTCGCGGCGCGGGGCTGGGAGGTGGACGCCGTCGACTTCTCCGCCGTGGCCCTGGAGAAGGCCGAGCGGATCGCCGCCGCCCGGGGAGTACGGCTGCGCACCGTCCAGGCCGATCTCACGCTCTGGGCGCCTGCGGAGGCGACGTACGACCTGGCGCTGATCGCCTATCTGCACCTGCCGTGGACGGACATGGCCCGGTTGCTGCCCCGGGCCGCATCTGCCGTCCGCTCGGGCGGCACCCTGCTGCTCGTCGGCCACGACGCGGCCAATCCCGAGCGCGGATACGGCGGCCCGCAGGATCCCCGCGTGCTCTACACCGCCGAACAGGTGGCCGACCTGTGGCGGCCCTGCGCCGACATCCTGCGGGCCGAGACCGTCACCCGGCCGGTGACCGACGCCGAGGGCAACAGCCGCACGGCCCTCGACGCACTCGTCCACGCCGTGCGGAGGTAGGGACCCGCCCGGCACTGATCACGGCTGACGGCGCCCGCGCCGAAAGCGTCGAGGCCGGCCTGTCCTGCGCGTTCTTCGCCCTCGACGCCACCGCTGAGGGGCCCGTCCTGGTTCGCGCCAGGACGGGTTCGGGCTCCCTACCGCGCCGGCGCCGGGTCCCGCCCGGACGAACAGCGGGGTCAGGAAGCGTTCAGCGGTGCCGCGGCGTCCGGATGACCTTCCGGCCAAGCGACCGCGTCGGGGTTCTCCCGGGTCCAGCGGGCGCAGACGGCCCCTCGGTGGCCGACTGCGGAAGCGGGCGGCGACAGCGGTGCGGAAGCGGGCGCGCGAGTGGTCGAGCCGCATCAGACACGACGCGATTTCGGAGTGGCTGACTCGCTCTTGGTTGCAGGAGACTCCGGATGCCCGGAGGCGGTGCGCTGCCCGTGACGAGAGTTGCCGTGGCGCGGTGGCCTGGTCAGCGTGATTTGGCGGACCAGTTGTTGAAAGCATGCCAGGCATGCAAATGTCGGCAAGGCGGCCGCAGCGACACCGGCGAAGGTCCGATCGGCGTCTACCACGCAGAGCGCCACGGCGAGAGAGGAGAACAGCAGCACGACGAACCAGGAGTGCGCAGCTCGTCGTTGGTGCAGAGCGGTCCGCAGGATGGAGAGCGAGGCGACAGTCCAGGGCCCGTAGACGAGAAGAGGCCACCAGGGCAGCGTGCCGGACTGCGTACCGGAAGCGATGCGCTGCAAAGGAGCGTAGGCGATCAAGCCGCCGAAAACGCTCACCATCGCCACAATGGCGGCAGTGAATGCGGCGATCATGAAACTGACCGTCTGTAACCACGAGAAGTGGCGTTTCCGAACCCGCACTTTCCGATGTCCGACAGAACGGGTCCGCAAGGGTGGCAACTCGCCAGTGATCCTTGCCAGGTTGTCCATCGAGTCACTGGTGAAGTCGGTGTCGGGCGATGGCTGGCTACGCGGTGGCGGCACGGCGCCTGCCTGCTCCGCTGCTGCGGGGTCCTGCAAGAAGAAGGTGAGTTCCTCCACAGCGTCCCAGCCGTCATCCAAGGGGGTCGCCGAGTGCCAGCCGCCGGCAGGACCCCGGTACTGGGCGGTGGTCAGACCGGTGGGACGCTCATCGGGATACCCCTCATGTCGAGCGAAGGACAGATCCGGATACTCGTCACTCACTGGGACTCGCCCCCCTCACATGGTCGTGTAGCAGGCGGAGCACTCCTGATCGTTCCACCTTCCGTTCAGTTCCTCCTGAGTCGCGTCCAGCATCGTCAGGAGTTCACTGAGCAGTGATTCGATGATCCGGAGTTCTACTGTCGCACCGTCTCGGTGCAATGCGCCGACAGCCTCGGTCGCCGGGCCCTCTGCGGCAGGTGCGCGGGGGTATCGCCTCACTGTCACAGCCCGGGCCGCCAGCAGATCCTCCGTCGACGCTCGGGAGGGTCCCGAGCCAAGGGAACTTGCTTTCGTCATATTCCGCTAACGCGGTAGGCCTGCTCCAGATGCGCGGCAATCGAGTGAGCCTAATTTGGTGAATAGCCGATGAGAACGTTTCCTCGATTCATCAGCGGTGCATGACCCGTCCGACGCGCTTGTGGTTCACGTGCTCGCCGTCGTCGCGCGGCTCGGCGGTGATGCGGGGGCGGCCGTAGGTGCCGTCCCACACGGCGTGGACCTCGATCCTTCAGACGTGATCCTGCCGGGTGACGTGGTCCGTTCATGCCGTTTGTTCCGACTGGCGCCGGATGGAATCTTTGCGTGTCGCTGCGGCTGCGCCGGGCTTCCACGACACCGGCAAGTACGTCGCCACACTGCTGCGCCCGGCAACGCCCCGCCCAACGACGTCGCCGACCACAAGACGGTGCCGGCCGCCGCGCTGCGGCAGCTCCCGCTGCCGCTGTGGTCGAAGCTGCTGGTACGGATCGACGGGGGGCCTTCAGCCACGACGCCCTCGACCACCTCCAGAGCCCGACCGCCAGCCCGCGCCGGGAGCGCTGGGTGACCGGCTGGGCCATCAACGAGACGGACGAGCAGGCCATCGCGCTGCTGCCCGAGAAGGCGTGGACGGCCGCACTGCGGCAGGACGGCGAGGTCCACGCGATCAAGGGACCCGACAGCGACATGGTCGCCGAGATCACCGGGTCCGCGACCTGACCGGCTGGCCCGAGGGGATACGGCTGATCGTGCGCCGGGTCAAGCCCTCACGGCGGGACGCGAAGAAGCTGACCACCTCCGAGACGCGCACCGGCTGGCGCTACCAGATTGTCGCCACCAACGTCCCCTCCCACCAGGGACTTTCCGGGGCGCCCGGCTCCGGGCCGGTGTGGTTCGTCGATGCCCTCCACCGTGACCACGCCGAGATCGAGGACCAGGAAGGAGCAGACCAGCAGGATTCCGGCCCCATGGAAGCCGGCGCACCCGCGGCATCACGCGACGGCCGGTCCCGACACGACACGGGACATATCGGGCAGCCAGCCGCTCACGACGTCACCGTCAGCCCTCGGAAGATCGAGGCCGGTGAGAGCCATGGTCCTCACCGGTCATCCTGGCCCGCAACCTGCACCACACGTCATGCGTACGCACGAAACCGCGGTTCGGGAACTCTTCGCGGCCGGCTCAAGAATGGCACCGCAGTTCCCATGATGTGTCATCGGAAGACCGTCGGCATCGACGAGTCACACCTGTGTCCCCGCGGAGGTCATCGGTTCCCCCGCCCGTGCCGCCGGGGTGCGGGGCTGAACCCCGGCCGCCGCACGGCCGGGGTTCGTCTGCCGGGATCGGTCGGGAGGCGGCCTCACCGGCGCCGCGAACCGCTCGCCCCACCCGGGGACGGCATCACAGAGCGGTCACCGCGCATCGGGAGGGTCAGCGCCGCAGGGTGAGGACACCCGGCCGCCAGGGCAGTTGGTTGTAGTCGCCGCCCGCGTTGGGATCCTTGCCCTGGTAGAGGAACTGCAGGTTGCAGGGGTCGATGGTCATGGTCTGGTCGGGGTTGTTGCGGACCAGGTCACCGTGGCTGATGTCGTTGGTCCAGGTGGCACCGCTGTTGGCCTTGCCGGCGAAGGGGCTGCTCTCGCCGGTGGCCCGCGGGGTCCACGCCCCGCTCAGGCTGGAGGCCGTGAAGGAGCGGAAGTAGCGTCCGTTCGCGCCCATCGCCTCAACGATCATGAGGTACTGGTTCCGGCCCTTGACCTTGTAGACCTGTACGCCCTCGAAGAGGTGGGCCTGCGTGTCGCTCATGATCGTCGTGTACGACGAGCCGAAGTTGCCCGGGAAGTTCCCGATCGGCATGCTCGCCCGGTAGATCTTGCCGTTGTCACCGGCGAAGAACAGGTACATGTTCTGGCCGTCGGCGATCAGGGTCTGGTCGATCGGGCCGGTGCCGGAACCGGAGATGCTCCCGGTGAACAGCGGCTGCGGCGAGGACCAGCCGTTGGGGTTGGTGGGGTCGCTCGACGTGCGGTAGATGAAGGGCCACGCGCCCCACTGGTACGCCAGCACCCAGATGTTCCTGGGCGCGAAGTAGAACAGCGTGGGCGCCACCGCGGCCTGGCTCATCCCGGTCTGGCCGGCCGACGCCATGTCCGACCAGTTCGTGAAGGGACTGAACATCATCGAGCCGTACGACGATCCCGACACGTTCGACGCGTAGACCAGGTGCTTGCCGTTGTACGTCACGGTGGTGAAGTCCTTGACCGCGGCCCACCCGTTCGCGGGCTGCGCCAGCGCACCCGTCGACGTCCAGCGGTACGTCGACGGAAGAGCACACGTGCCGTCGGTCGGCGGCGTCCCACTCAGACCGGTCCACTTCTGGTTGCTGCCGCCGTTGCAGGTCCACAGTTGCACCGCCGTGCCGTTGGCGGTGCCGGCGTCCGCGACGTCCAAGCACAGCCCGGACTCCACGCCGACGATCGTGCCGTCGGAGTTCACCCGCCACTGCTGGTTCGCCCCGCCGGAACAGCTCCAGATCTGCACCCGGGTACCGGCCGTGGTGGCGTGGCCGGGAACGTCCAGGCACTTGCTGCCGTACACGGTCAACTGGTTGGCGTCCGTCGACGTCCACTGCTGGTTGGTTCCGTTCCAGCAGTCGTAGATCTGCAGGTACGTGCCGTCGGTCTGGACAGCGCCCGGCACATCGAGGCACCGGCCCGAGCCGACACCGCGCAAGGCGCCGCTGGCAGAGGCCTGGGCCGGGGTGGCGACGAGCATCGCCGCCACCGCGGCGAGGGTCGCGACCACGGCGGCGAGCACCGCAGACGGATGCCTGCGGCTGAAACTTCGTCTGTGCATGGGGACTTCCTCAACCTTGAGTGGACGGTTCCGGCTTGAGCTGACGGTTCCGGCCGGCCTTGTCAGAGACTGCCCGGACTGTCGGTGCGGTGGTGCGGCGTGGCGCTATCTGACGCATACATGTCATGCACGCCACAGTTCCCGGCGAATCCGAGTGTGGCGCTGCACCTCGGAAGCACCCTGCCGCGCGATGGAGCGATCCGATCTGTTCGTCATTTCGAACAAAGGTCGACCTATCGAGCACCCGGAATGATAGAGGGCCCGTATACGACGTCAACACCTCTCGCACATATCGCTGCCGACACCGAAAGATTCCGCGAAGCACGGACTCGGACAGCCCAAGCCACGTCGACCTCGACCAACTCGCTCATCAGTCAAGACCGAGCAAGTGACACTGATATGGACCGTCGAAAGTTTCGAACACAGACAGAAACTTTCTTCGAACCAAGTCTTGACGATGCATTATCAAGACTCAATCATTCATGTCGGAGAAAGCGGCCGCGGCTCGACATCTCGAACAGCATCGACCTTGAGGAATCCGTGCCGCGCGGCGGTCCCCGGGCAGAGCCGCGATGTGGTGCCCCGCCCCTGCGCGCTCACTCCTCCCCCCTCACTTCCCCCTTGGAGGCACAGTCATGGGCTCCTACGCCCTTGCCGGACCCGTTGCCCGCCGGAAGATCCGCGGTGTGGTGTTAGCGCTGTTCGTCGGCGTCCTCTGTGCGGCGTCCGCACTGGTCACGCCGCCGACAGCACACGCCGCGGAGAGCACGCTCGGTGCCGCTGCGGCGCAGAGCGGCCGCTACTTCGGCACCGCCATCGCCTCGGGAAGACTGGGCGACTCGGCATACACGTCGATCGCAGGCCGTGAGTTCAACATGGTGACGGCCGAGAACGCGATGAAGATCGACGCGACCGAACCGCAGCGGGGCCAGTTCGACTTCAGCGCCGCCGATCGCGTCTACAACTGGGCGGTGCAGAACGGCAAGCAGGTACGCGGCCACACCCTGGCCTGGCACTCCCAGCAGCCCGGCTGGATGCAGAGCCTCAGCGGCAGCTCACTGCGGCAGGCGATGATCGACCACATCAACGGCGTGATGACCCACTACAAGGGCAGGATCGCCCAGTGGGACGTCGTGAACGAGGCTTTCGCCGACGGCAGTTCGGGAGCCCGCCGGGACTCCAATCTGCAACGCACCGGCAACGACTGGATCGAGGTCGCCTTCCGCACCGCGCGCGCCGCCGACCCGGCGGCCAAGCTCTGCTACAACGACTACAACATCGAGAACTGGACCTGGGCGAAGACCCAGGCCGTGTACGCCATGGTCCGGGACTTCAAGCAGCGCGGCGTGCCGATCGACTGCGTCGGCTTCCAGTCGCACTTCAACAGCGGAAGCCCCTACAACAGCAACTTCCGCACCACCTTGCAGAACTTCGCCGCCCTCGGCGTCGACGTGGCCATCACCGAACTCGACATCCAGGGTGCCCCGGCCTCGACCTACGCCGACGTGACCAACGACTGCCTTGCCGTCTCGCGCTGCCTCGGCATCACCGTCTGGGGCGTGCGCGACACCGACTCCTGGCGGTCGGATCAGACGCCGCTGCTGTTCAACGGTGACGGCAGCAAGAAGCCCGCCTACACCGCCGTCCTCGACGCACTCAACGGCGGCTCCACCACGCCGCCCCCCGCCGATTCCGGACAGATCAAGGGTGTCGGCTCGGGCCGCTGCCTGGACGTGCCCGACGCCGGCACCGCGGACGGCACCCAGCTCCAGTTGTGGGACTGCCACAGCGGCACCAACCAGCAGTGGACGTACACCGACGCAGGCGAGCTGAGGGTCTACGGCGACAAGTGCCTGGACGCCGCCGGCACCGGCAACGGCTCCAAGGTCCAGATCTACAGCTGCTGGGGCGGCGACAACCAGAAATGGCGCCTCGCCTCCGACGGGTCGATCGTCGGCGTCCAGTCCGGCCTCTGCCTGGACGCCGTCGGGGGCGGCACCGGCAACGGCACCCTGATCCAGCTCTACTCCTGCTGGAACGGCAGCAACCAACGCTGGACCCGCACCTGACGTTACCTGCCGGCAACGAAAGAGCGCATCGATGACGGCCCACGGTGCGGTCGCTCCCGCGGCTCACTGAAAGCGTCGTGGATGGCCGCGGGTCGCCGCCGTGAGGGCGGCGACCCGCACTGTCCGCCGGCTCACCGCGAGGGAACACCGGCTCGGGAATCGCCACGCACTCCGCATACGACGTCAAGGAGAACAGGTCGCCATGCGGCGGAGATGACATACCGGCAGGTCGGCTGCCGCTTCCTGCTACGGCCGTCGCTGACCGCCCCACCGCGGTGCACGCGGATCGAAAGGTTTCGTGCCCGTGAGTGCACCGGGACCGGACCATTCCGACGCCGTGACCGCCTCAGTGGTCGGTGCGATCATCTCGCCCGTGACCAGCGGTTGCGGCAGCCTGATCTCACTCCACCGCGCCGCGCCCGCGGCTCGAAGGGAACACGCGCTTTGCATACATACGACAATCCGGTGATCAGCGGCTTCCATCCCGACCCGAGCGTGTGCCGCGTCGGTGACGACTACTACCTGGTGTGCTCCAGCTTCGAGTACGTCCCCGGGCTGCCCCTCTTCCACAGCAGGGACCTCGTGCACTGGGAGCACATCGGCAACGTGCTCGACCGGCCCGGGCAACTGCCGCTGCCCCTTCCCGGCGCCAAAGCGTCCGGCGGCCTCTACGCCCCCACGATCCGCCACCACGACGGCCGTTACTGGGTCGTCAACACCAACATCGACGGCGGCGGCAACTTCGTCGTCCGGGCCGAGCGTCCCGAAGGGCCGTGGAGCGACCCGGTGTGGATCGACCTGCCGGGGATCGACCCCGACCTGGCCTGGGAGGAGGACGGCACCTGCTGGTGCGCGTTCTCCCGCCCCGAGGGGGGCATCAACATGGCAAGGATCGACCCGGTCGAGGGTGAGGTGCTGGAGGGGCCCTTCGCCACGTGGTCGGGCAGCGGCCTGAAGTACCCCGAGGCACCGCACCTCTACCGCATCGGCGACTGGTGGTACCTGCTCATAGCGGAGGGGGGCACGGAACGCGGCCACAGCGTGTCCATCGCCCGCGCCCGCTCGCCGCGGGGACCGTGGGAAGGCGCCCCCGCCAATCCCCTGCTGTCCCACAGCGGTACCGCCCGCTCCATCCAGAACACCGGCCATGCCGACCTGGTGCAGGCTCCCGACGGCAGTTGGTGGATGGTGCTGCTCGGCGTCCGGCCCCGCGGCTTCACACCCGACGTGCACGTCCTCGGCCGCGAGACGTTCCTGACTCCCGTGGAGTGGAGGGAGGACGGATGGCCCGTCGTCACACCCGTTCCCGAGAGCCACCCGGCCCCCGGCGGCGCCTGGCACCCCGTGCCCGCGCTGACCGCCCGCGACGACTTCGACACGACCGCGCTCGCGCCGCACTGGATCTCGCCGTTCGCCCGGCCGGAGGACTCCTGGTCGCTCACCGAGCGCCCTGGCTGGCTGGTCCTCAGCGCCACCGGTACCACCCTCGACCGCCCCGGCTACACCTTCGTCGGCCGCCGCCAGCAGCACCACGACTGCCGCGTCACCGCTGTGATCGACCCGGATACGGGCCGCGGCGGCCTCAGCGTCCGCCTGGACGAGGCCCACCACTACGAAGTGGAGGTCGGCGACGGCGAGGCCTGCGTCATCGCCCGGATCGGTCCTCTGCACCAGACGGTGGCCCGCCGGCCGGTCGGGCCCGGACCGCTGACCCTCACCATCGAAGTCCGCACGTCCGACCTCGTGCCCGCGTCGCCCGAACTCACCGACGGCGGAACCACCGGCCCCGACACCCTCGCCTTCCGGGTCGGCGACCCCGGCGCCCCGGACACCCGGCCACTGGCCGAACTGGACGGGCGCTACCTGTCCACCGAGGTCGCCTGCGGCTTCACCGGGCGCGTCGTCGGCATGTACGCCATCGAGGGCGCGGTCGCCTTCGACTGGTTCGAGTACGTCCCGGTCCTGACGCCCGACGCCTGACGCCCGGCGCCGGGCGTCAGGCGTCAGGTGCCCGGCCGTGCGCGGCCCCCCGCGGACGGGGGAAACTGAACGGCCACGTCATCGGGATGCCGTGTCCCCATGTCCCCCCACCCGCCGGCACGCGCCCGACACTGTCCCTGGTGGCCAAGGCCGCCGGTACGAGCGTGCCCACCGTGTCCAAAGTGCTGCGCGGTGGGACCGACGTCTCGGCCGAGACGCGCGCGAAGGTCATGGAAGCCGTGCGGGCCGTCGGCTACACCCGCCGGACGGGGGCCAAGAGCGAGGGCGCCCGGGACGAGGCCGGCTCGTCCGACGTACTCGACCTCGTCCTCACCAACTGGTGGAAGGGCAACGTCACCCCTCCCCACCCGCGCCGGCAGCTCGGGCACCGGGCTCGCCGACCTGCCGGGCCGTACCGGAGATCACCTGGGCGCACTCGCCCGACTGCCCCGCTACGGTCGCCCCCGCGCGCACCCATGGTGACACTCGTAGCACCGAGAGTCACCGATGCCCGGGTGGGGGACGCTCCCGCGGCCGCCGCAGTGGCCCGGCGCAGCACTTTCCCCTCGGGGCATCGCACGAGTCAGGAGGAATCACCATGGGCCACGTCGCCCCGAGAATCCGGGCTTCGCTGACGTGCGCGATACTGCTCGCCGCCGCCGGGTGCGGCCAGCAGCAGGCAGGCACGGGGTCGGGCACGTCCGGCGACCCGATCAAGGCGGGGCTGGTCGCGAACCTGCAGAAGAGCGGGTTCGACGTCAGTCCCGGATACGCCAGGCTGTACACCCAGCAGGACTGCAAGGACTACACCTACCCGAAGCTGAAGAACTGCCTGGCGAACAACCCCGCGGCCCCCTACGTGGTACCCGTCGTGAAGACCTGGCCGGGCGAGTACGACGACCCGGCGATGGTGAACGCCTTCGGGGCGACACGTCCCGGCTACACGTCGAGCTACCGGCTCGATGCCCGGGACGCGCTCGTGATGTACGGCAGGATGCCGCCCCCGGGACGCTACATGAGCATCCAGACCTTCGAACTCAGCCAGCAGGGGCACTGGAAGACCAGCGACTACCTCAAGTGGCAGCGCACGACCGACGTCATCCCGATGCAGTACCTGTTCGACACGATCCCGCCCGACGGGCAGAAGTCGGACCGGACCCAGAGTTTCTCCTCGCTCGGGGACACCGTCAACAACGTCGGCATGAAGCGGCAGTCCGGTTACTCCTTCGACAAGGACCGGTACTTCATCGTCACCCCCAGCGCCACCACCGACCGCGCCGTACGCCGGGCCCTGCAGGCGCAGGGCGTTCCCGCCGAGGACATCTTCACCGAGCAGATCCCCGACCGCGACAGCCACGGAGAGATCGGGCCGCTCGGCATGGGCAGGAACGCCATCGACTTCTTCACCACGTTCCGGTACGCCCTCCCCGACCCCGGCCAGGAGCAGGCCGCGGAGAAGTGGCGGAGCAACCCCCCGATGACGGTGATGCGCGTGCGCGCCCCCGCCTCGGCCGGGCCCGTCCAGCGCTACGGGTCGCTCACCTACGCCAAGCGGACGGCCGACAGCGAGGCCGGCCTGGCGGGCGACATGGCGAACCTGATCAGCGCGGTGTGCGACCGCGTCCGCAGCACGGCGCACCTGCGGGCCGAGGACTGCACGCATCCGCTGCCGGAGTCGACCAAGATGGCCGACCCGGTGCGGGACTTCGGCTGGACCGGGCCCTACTGCCGCAAGATCAACATGAACTGCCTGGGCGACCAGCAGGACGCGGCGTACTTCGTGGCACCGCCACTCCCGCTCGACTCCGGACAGGTCTACGCGGTCGTCGACACCCTCGCCACCGAGACCGGCAACGCGACCTACAGCGCGCTGTCCATCAACGACGCCTCGTTGCTGGCGGGCGTGGCGAACGTGCTGGACACCACGCTCAAGGGCTCCGCCGACGGATACTCGAACACGGTCGGGAACAGCGGCAAGCTCTTCGTGCACTACTTCACCCGGGACTGCGCGGTGCTGCGGGGCCTGCCCGACTGGCCGAGGAACTGCAGCTCGATCAGCACGCAGTTGCTGCCGTCGCACCTGGACACCGCCGCCGAGGGCGACCCCGCTCTGCACGGCGAGTTCATGGCCGCGCTGCGTGACTACGTCAAGCCGGGCACCGAGCGCGGCCCGGACTCCTCGAAGCTGCTGTACCCGAGGATCCTGACGTTCACCCAGCGCGCAAAGTAGCACCCGTCCACCGGCCCCCGCCGCGCCCACGGGCCCGATCCGATCCGACGCACCCCGATCCCACGGGGCGGGTCGGATCGTGGTCGGACGGGGGGCAAATCGCGGTCGGACGGGGGTCGGATCGCGGTCGGACGGGCCGGCGGCACCCCAGGGCCGACGAACGGGTCGTCTGCGGCGGCCGGGGGTCAAGGTGCCCCGAGCAGCGCCGCGACGGCTGCGCGGGCGTGGCGGGCCGGGGCCGGGTCGCCGCTGATACCGGCCGTCACGATGGCTCCCTCGGCGAGCAGGAAGACCGGTTCGGTCACCGGTACCCCGGTGGCTCGCACCCACAGTGCGATCTGTTCGCGGAACGCCTGCTTGTGGGAGCGGACTTCGGCGAGCACCGCCTCGGACGACGCACCCAGTTCGGCGTGGGCGTTCACCCACGCGCACCCGCGGAAACCCGGCTGTGCGAACCACTCGGCAAGCCAGTCGAAGACCGCAAGCACGCGCTCGCGGGGGTGTTGGACCTGTTCCACGTGGGCTGCCAGGCTTCCCCTCCACCGCCGGTCGCGCCGTTCGAGCATCGCCACGACCAGATCCTCCTTCGTCGCGAAGAAGCGGTAGATCCGTTTCAGCGGCAGTCCGGATGCCGCGCGGACCTCGTCCATCCCGGTCGCCCGGATGCCCCGCCCGTAGAAGAGGCTCTCCGCTGCGTCGAGCAGCACTTCGCGGTCCAGGCGGTTCTGCTCCTCGGTGATCGGGGCCGGCATACGGGGCTCCTTGACGTAGAGAACGATCGTTCCCTACGTTAGTGCCCCACCGATGGAGAACGCTCGTTCTCAACCGAGGAGGACGCGATGCCGGAAGATCGCCCGCCCCACCCGCCGTTCACGCGGGAGACCGCCCTGCGGAAGGTCCAGGCCGCCGAGGACGCATGGAACACCCGCGACCCGCGGCGGGTCGCATCGGCCTACACCCGGGACTCGACATGGCGGAACCGGGACGTGTTCGTCAACGGCCGCGAGGAGATCGTCGCCTTCCTGACGCAGAAGTGGGAGCGCGAACTGGACTACGCGCTGCGCAAGAGCCTCTGGGCGTTCCACGAGGACCGGATCGCCGTCCGATTCCAGTACGAGTGGCACGATGCGGGGGGCAGGTGGTGGCGCAGCCACGGCAACGAACTGTGGGAGTTCGACGAGCGCGGTCTCATGCGACGCCGCGAGGCGAGCATCAACGATGTCGCCATCACCGAGGGCGGTCGACGCATCCACGGCCCCCGGCCCGCGGACGAGTACGGGGCCGACATCCCGATCCGCTGACCCTTCGACCCGCTCCTCGGACCGAAGGACCCCATTGCCGATCTTCCGTTTTCGAGGAGTGCCCAAGGAGACGGGCCGGGTGGGCACGGCGCGAGGCGCCCGGACGGCAGTCGGATCTTCGGGTGGCGCCGGACGGCGGGGCGGAGGCGACCGCTTCCGGGATCCGGAACTCCGCTGAGGTTGCCGCCTCCGAAGGAGGGCAGGCCGGCCTGCTGTGGGGTGATCTCGGCACGGCGGGTGGCGAGAACTCCCGGATCGTGGGCGGTGTCCATGCCGTCCGCGCTGGGCGGGGCGGCTCGGGGCTGGGGGGTTCTGTCGGTACCTGTAACGGCAGTGCCTTCCGTGAGGCTGTGAGCTGCGGTTTCCTCAATGGTGGCAACGGATGCGGTCCGGTCGCGAAGAACGGGGAACCCGCCTGCGGGATGCCTGCCGACCCGGAGTGGCCGAGAGTGGACACCGCCGCATCCTCGTGTTCGTACCGTCGCAGGGAGACACCTCATGGCGAAGCAGTCCGCGCCCCGGGAGCTGGCCGGCATCGCGCCGAAGCTCGTCGAGATCACCGACGAAGTCCTGTTCCAGGATGTGTGGGAGCGCCCCGGGCTCTCCCCGCGGGACCGCAGCCTGGTCACGGTCGGTGTGCTGGCCGCCCTCTACCGCAGCGAGCAGCTTCCGTACCACCTGGGTGTGGCACTGGACAACGGGCTCACGGTCGAGGAGCTGTCGGAGGCGATCACACACCTGGCGTTCTACGCCGGATGGCCCAACGCCATGACGGCGATCGCCCTGCTGAAGAAGATCGCGGACGAGCGCTCAGCCTGATCATCGGCTCGAGCAGCACAACGGTGCCCCACACGGTCGGCGGGGCGTGTTGGATCAAGAGAAGGAACGAGATGACTGACAACGGTTTTGATCAGATATTCCCCCTCGGGGAGAAGAACGACGCCTTCGCGCAGTACTTCACCGGCCAGAGCTACCTGGCCCCACTCGCCTCGGGGAGCGTTCCCGTCAGTAACGTCTCCTTCGAGCCGGGGTGCCGCAACAACTGGCACATCCACCACGGCACGGGCGGCGGCGGTGACCAGATTCTGCTGTGCACGGCGGGCAGCGGCTGGTACCAGGCCGAGGGCGAGGACCCCGTCAGCATGGAGCCGGGAACAGTGGTCCGGGTCCCGGCGGGCACGAAGCACTGGCACGGCGCGAAGGCCGACTCGTGGTTCTCCCACGTCGCCTTCATCACTCCGGGCGAGGACGTCGACAACGAATGGCTTGAGCCGGTCACCGACGAGGTGTACGGGCGACTGCACAGGAACGGAGCGAACGCATGACCATCCTGGACGAGACCTACACGCTGTCCAACGGCGTCCAGATTCCCAAGCTGGGGCTCGGCACCTGGTTCATCGACGACGACAAGGTGGCCGACGCGGTCCGCGCAGCCGTGGAACTCGGCTACCGCAACATCGACACCGCCCAGGCGTACGGCAACGAGCGCGGCGTCGGCAAGGGGGTGCGCAGCGCGGGAGTGCCCCGGGACGAGCTGTTCGTCTCGACCAAACTCGCGGCGGAGATCAAGGACTACGACCAGGCACTGGCCGCGATCGACGGCTCTCTCGGGGAGCTGGGCCTGGACCGCATCGACCTGATGCTGATCCACAGCCCGCAGCCGTGGAACGACTTCCGCGGCGGCGACTACGCCCAGGGCAACCGCGAGGCATGGCGTGCCCTGGAGGACGCCCACCAGGCCGGCAAGATCCGCTCCATCGGAGTCTCCAACTTCCAGCAGCGCGACCTGGAGAACATCCTCTCGAGCGCAACCGTCGTCCCGCACGTGAACCAGCTGCTCGTGCACGCCGGCAACACCCCCTCCGGCCTCCTGGCCTATTGCGAGAACAAGCAGATCCTCGTCGAGGCGTACTCGCCGATCGCCCACGGCGCGATCCTGAAGAACGCCGAGGTCCAAGCCATGGCGGAGAAGTACGGCGTGTCCGTCCCCCAGCTGTGCATCCGCTACACCCTGCAGCTGGGCACGGTGTCGCTGCCCAAGACGGCGAACCCCGAGCACATGCGGTCCAACGCCGAGGTCGACTTCGAGATCTCCGGCGCCGACATGGACGTCCTGCGCGACCTGCGCGACGTGGACTACGGCGAGCACAGCGCCTTCCCCGTCTACAGCGGGAAGTGACGCCGGACGCGCGCCACCTCGCGCCGGCACCGGTCGGCCGTGACGCACCGAGCCGGACGCATCCGCGCCGACCACGCCGGCATCAAGGTGGCGTTCACTGATGCGCTGACCCGGATCCTTTCCGGCAGCGGAGGTGGTGGCGGTCGGTTCTGCTCCTGGCCGTTCCGGGTGGGCAGGGTGGCGGAACGGGTGGCGCGGCCGTAGGTGCCGGTGGCGGTGGCGCTTTGGATGTGTTTGCCGTGGACGGCGAGGGTGCAGCGGACGGTGCCGCCGTGCAGCGGACGACAACGTCACCTACCCGGAGGAGGACGACGGCGCGAGGTCGGCGTACTGCTACGACCCCAAGACACGCTACTCGCTGCGCCAGTGGGACGCCGAGACCACGAAGTCGTGGACCTCGTTCAACCCGACGACCTACTGCGACCCGTCCGCACCATGGTCAACTCCGAGACCGACACCAGTACGACCTGCCAGAAGGGGCACAGCGGTGGCAACGCTTCCAGAGATCCAAACCCTCTTGGGGGTGCCCCGGTTCAACTGGTCGGATCCGACGCCGTGGATCGAATTGGAGCAGGAACTCGGCATCACGTTCCCTACGGACTTCCATGAGATCGTCGACGCCTACGGGTCGTTCGTCATCAACGGGCAGTTGTATCTGGAGCACCCCGCCGGCCACCTTCTGCACGATCTGGGAACAATGATCAGGAATGATCTCGAACTCTGGCGCGAGGAGGACATGGCCGAGTTCCTGCCGAGCCCGGTAGGGGCAATGCCGGGCGAGTTGATGCCGGTGGCGACGGCCACGACGGGCGAGGCGGTCTTCCTTCGCGTTCCCGACGACTCCGCGTCGCCCTGGCGCGTCGTCGTCCAGGAGTTCGACAGCCTGGCGTGGACACTCTACGAGATGAGCTTCAGCGATTGGCTGCTGGCCTATCTCAAGGGCAGAGACGTCACGTTGTGTTCGCGCAACCTTGCACCTGACGGTCCCTCCTGGAAATTCCTTCCCTGATCGCTGTACGGCCGGGGCCTGCAGCTGCGATACGGGCGCGACTGCCGCTGGTATCCGTACCGGGAGCGGTCCGGCACCTGGTGGCCCGCCGGGCCGCCCGCGCACGACCCCGTGCCGGCGCTCGCCGAGCTCCTCGACGGCTGACCGCCGCCCGACCGCCTTTCACGTGCTCCCCCGCCCGCCGCCCGCCGCCCGCCGCCCGCCGCCCGCCGCCCGCCGCCCGCCGAGCCAGGCTCCAACGAGCCTCCAGGTGTGGAAACCGCCATGGGGATCAACGCGTTCGCCGACCCCGGCGGGACGCGGACCGGAAGGAGGCATGGTGGAGGGCACCACCAGCCGCCGGCGATCGATCCGACAGGGCAGGACCGGCAGGAGTTGACCGAATCACAACGGGGCCGGCCTGCTGCACCATGATCGCGTCGCCCAACCGGACCGTCCCGGCTTACAGGACCTCCAGGTGGACACCGAGGCACGAGAGCCGCCGCAGGTCGAACACGGGGACGCGGTGCTCGGGGGGCGACCCCGCGCATGGTGCCGGGATCCGCCGGGAGTTCGTGGACGGTCGAAGTACGCGTCAGCTGACCCGAAGACCGACCGCCAGCGTCAGTTCAAGGACCCGGTGTGGCGACGCGAGATCCGGAAACAGGTCCCGCAGCTGCGACATCCGGTACCGGACTGTCTGGGGATGGACGTACAACGCTGCCGCCACCTCGTCCCGCCTGCCCTGGTGCAGCAGCCACGCCCGCAACGTCTCCTCCAGCCGCCGTGCGGTCGCGACAGGCAAGGTGTGCAACGGTGCGAGGGCTCGCGCGCGCAGGTCCGCCAACGCGTCCACGTCGGCGCTCAGCACCAGCTCGGGCAGGTGGTCCTCGGTGTCGCGAATATCAGAGGAGAGGGAGCGCGCGCGTACGGCTCGTGCGTACGAGGCGGACGCACGAGTCCATGGCCGGGCCGGGCCGACCACTGCGGTGCGGTCGGTCAGCTGCCGCAAGAGATGTGATCGGTCGGCATCGGGGACGAGCAGCACACCGGTGGCGTCCGGCAGATCGTCGAGGACGAGGGTGCCCGGGTCGAGCGCGCGGTAGGCGGGCCGGGCCTGGGCGGCGGGCAGCAGGACCGCGGTCACCGAAACCGGAGGCTGCCACCCGGCCCGTTGAGCAGAGGCCAGCAACACGTCCGGGCTCGCGCCGGCGAGAAGGTCGCGGGCCAGGTGTTCCAGGTGGCGCTCGTGGGCCCTGCCCCGGGCGGCCAGTTCGTCGGCGTGGCCCGCGGCGCTCGCGGCGGAGAGCTCGTCGATGTAGGCGAAGGTCAGCTCGGCGAACTTGGCCACCTCGGCGGCGGGCAGACCTGCGGGTACGGCACCCGCTGCCAGGCATCGCCAGGCCACGCGGGCGCCGACGCGGTAGGCGCTGAGCAGGGCGTCCATCGAACGGCCGTCGCGCACCTCGCCGCGGCCCAGCTCGTAGGCCGCGTCACCGGCGTCGCCGCCCGTGGCGTTCCCGCTCGCGAGGTCCAGGTAGTGCCCCAGGGCGGTGCGGACGGCTCGGCGGATGGTGGCGCCCATGTGGCCCGACAGGGCGTTGGCGTAGGAGGGAACTTCGTCCATGATCGCCTGGACGACCTCGTCGGCGGTGGTCTTCAGCGCGGCCCTCAGTGCGGTGACCGTCGTCTCGTCCAGGGCCAGTTCGCTGGCCCTCCGGGTTGCATGGCTCACGTCTTTGTTCCCTGCGAACAATTCTGCCGACCAGATTTACGTCCTGCGGTCAGGACTTTACGCCCTGAGGCGCAGCAAGCTGGAGTCATGACGAGTGCAACCCTCCGCGGCAGGGGGTGGAAACTGCTGGAGATGGTCACGACGCCGCTGCTGCCGTCGGACTACCTCGACCTGGTCAGCCCGCTGCGTGCGGGCGCTGACCTGCGTGGGCGCATCGAGGCCGTGTACCCCGAGACGGGTGACGCCGTGACTGTCGTGATCAGGCCGGGGCGGGGCTGGCGCGGCCACACAGCCGGTCAGTACGTGCGGATCGGGGTCGACGTCGACGGGGTGCGCCTGTGGCGTGCCTACTCCATCACCTCGCCGACAGACCGCCAGGACGGCCGCGTCACGATCACCGTGAAGGCGATCCCGGACGGCAAGGTCAGCAACCACCTGGTCCGCAGGGTGAAACCGGGCACGCTGATCCAGCTCGACCAGGCGACCGGTGACTTCGTGCTGCCGCAGGCCAAGCCCGCCAAGGTGCTCTACCTGACGGCCGGAAGCGGCATCACGCCCGTGATGGGCATGCTGCGCGACAACGAGTTCGACGACGCCGTCATGGTCCACTGCGCACCCCGGCCGCAAGACGTGATCTTCCGCAGCGAGCTGCACGACCTGGTCGCGGCCGGGAAGCTGCGGCTCACCGAGGTGCACACCGCCACGGACGGCATGCTCGACATGGCCCGTCTCGACGAAATCGTGCCCGACTGGGCCGAGCGCGAGACCTGGGCTTGCGGGCCGGCGGGCCTGCTCGACGCCGCCGAAAAGCACTGGATCGAGCACGGCGTACAAGAGCGCCTGCACACCGAACGCTTCCGCCCCAGCATCATCGTCGCCGGCGACGGAGGCGAGGTCACGTTCAGCGCCACCGGCAAGACCGTCGACGCGGACGGCGCCACGCCGTTGCTGGACATCGGCGAGGAGGCCGGCGTGCTCATGCCCTCCGGGTGCCGTATGGGCATCTGCTTCGGCTGCGTCACGCCGCTCAAGGCGGGCGCCGTCCGCGACCTGCGCACCGGCGAGATCACCGAGGCCGAGCCGGGCGTCCTCATCCAGACCTGCGTGTCCGCCGCAGCGGGCCCCTGCGACATCGAACGGTAGGAGCATCTTGACCGCCATCGACCCCACCGACCACCTGACCGCGGAGCAGATCGAGGACCTCGGCCGTGAGCTGGACGCGATCCGCGACGAGGTGATCGCCGGCCGCGGGGAGAAAGACGCCGCCTACATCCGTAAGGTCATCTCGGCGCAGCGCAAGCTGGAGCTGGTCAGCAGGGGCGTGCTGCTGTTCTCGATCTTCCCGCCGGCGTGGCTGCTCGGCACCGCCGGTCTGTCCGTGGCGAAGATCATGGACAACATGGAGATCGGCCACAACATCCTGCACGGCCAGTGGGACTGGATGCGGGACCCGAAGATCCACTCCACCACCTGGGACTGGGATCACGTCTCGCCGGCCGACCAGTGGAAGCACTCGCACAACGAGCTGCACCACACGTACACCAACGTGATCGGCAAGGACAACGACCTCGGCTACGGCATCATGCGCGTCGACGAGGACCAGAAGTGGCACCCGTTCCACCTCGGCCAGCCGCTGTGGAACTTCATCAACGCCTGTTTCTTCGAGTACGGCATCGCGGCGTACGACCTGGAGCTCGGCAAGAACCTGAACAAGCGCCGCCGCAAGAACCCGGAGTTCCGCGCGCGGGCCAAGGCCGTGGGCCGCAAGATCCGCAAGCAGGTGCTCAAGGACTACGTGATCCACCCGCTGCTGTCGGGCCCGTCGTTCCTCCCCACGCTCGCCGCCACGTTCACCGCGAACCTGGTCCGCAACATCTGGTCCCACTCGGTGATCATGTGCGGGCACTTCCCCGAGGGCGTGCAGGTCTTCGAGCGCCGGTCGATCAAGGGCGAGACACGCGGCCAGTGGTACCTGCGCCAGATGATGGGCTCGGCGAACATCAGCGGCAGCAGGGCCATGCACTTCATGACGGGCAACCTGTCGCACCAGATCGAGCACCACCTGTTCCCGGACCTGCCGAGCAACCGCTACGCCGAGGTCGCCGTGAAGGTGCGTGCGCTGTTCGAGAAGTACGAGCTGGAGTACGTCACCGGACCGCTGCCCAAGCAGGTGTTCTCCGCGTGGCGCAAGGTCTTCCGGCTCTCGCTGCCGAACAAGAAGCCCGAGGTCGGAACGCCGGACCGCGAGCAGGAGCTCGTCGCGGCCTGATTCCCGGTACTGGTTCGGATCTTTCGGCCGAACCCGGCGGCACCGCCGGGTTCGGTGAGATCGGCAGCGGACGGTGGGCCACCGCGACATCAGACGGTACGACACGGGATCCGCGGCAGCCCGGTGTCCGGCTGCGCTGCCTGACGTGCGCCAGGAGTTCGGCACACAGCCCACGGCGAGGTGTTGCAGTGCGCTGCCTTGTCATGGTCGGCGACGGCAGCAGCTTCCCGAGCGCCGCCCACCTGGCCTCCTACGCCGGCCTCGCACCGGCCACCAGATCCTCGAGGACCGCCATCCACGGCGCACGACCACCGATCGCTCCCGGCATGACGGGTGGGCGGGTGCGCTCGTAGATCAGGCGTTCCTCCGAGAGCAGCAAAGGATCAAGGACCGCGTACGGCCGCCGACCGCATGGTGCGTGCCAGTGCAGCCGATCTCACGGCCCGAAGCCGCACCGGAGCGCTCCGGTGCGGCTTCGTCGTCTCACGGCTCCGCGCAGATGTCCCGTCAGACGTTCCCCGGCGGGTTAGCCGTATCACCCGCTACGGCAGAGTTGTCACGAGCTGGGCGGATCCTCCCGGTAGAGACGGCACCACACGCCCGTCTTCCCGGCAATGACCGGAACAGCAGGTCAGCAATCCAGCGCACCTTCGGTGCGCGCCGGGGGCGTGGTAAATGCCGTGGCGCGCGCCGGGGGTGCTTCTGTCTGCCCTGACGTGGACTGATGGGGTACGGGACGCTGAGCTGGTTCGTTCCGGCCGAAACCGAAGCCTCTGTGATGCCGGTGAGCTCGCAGGTCAGCATGGTGCTGGGGACCGCCCACGGGAACCGTGGAGTATTGCTGCGAAGCACGTGCGTCAGAATTCCTGATCCGCCCTGGTCCTCCCGGAACGACGCACCCGGCTGTCCGGCGAGGGAGGGAGCAAGGCCGTGGATGTGCTGCACGAACGCTGCGCCGGCCTCGACATCAGCAAGAAGTGAACCGCCGACTTGTATGGGGGTAGCGGGACGCGGTCGGGTTGGCCGCTCGTAGCGTGCCGTAGGAGACCGCGACCCGGCCGCTCGAAGAGTCCGATGATCCGAACATCGACTGATCACATCCTGCCGACCATGGGAAACGGGAGCCGTCGGGGAAGCCGAGCGTCGGGCGACGGCAACCAGGACATCAGGGTGGGCGGGGGGCAGAGGCTGAGGGCGGCGCGCTCATGACCACAGGTCACGCTGGCGCGTGAACGACCATTCCCAGTCATGCCGTCGGGATTGATGCAACTTCTCAAGGAACTCCAGGTACTCGTCCTCGTATTCACGGCACTTGATGATCGCCACCATGACCGCATTCTTGCCGTTCCCTCTGACAGGCGCGCCTCTTCTCGCCATCTAGGCAGACAGTTTGAGGAACCCGTCGTCCACGTAAGTCAGCCCCCCGTCATTGCGCCGTGCATCGACCGGCTGTCCGTCCAGAAGCAAGTCTTGGGCGCGGCACTCCCTCGGGCGCAGGGGCCACAGGCAGTGCTGCCCTTCCGACGGTCAGCGGGGGCTGCCTGGAGGGTGACCAGCTCACCCCGCAGGATCCTCCCCCTTCTCGCTCCGGACGCCGGCTCGCACATCGTGACCCACCGAGGACTGTCCACCAGCCCACAACCGGCGCGGTACGCCCCCACTCCGCCCCGGCTCAGGTACGGGTGAGGTCGGCCAGGAGTGCGGGCAGCAGGCGCTCCTCCATGACGGCGTGGCCCGACTTCTCCATGTCCTGGGCCAGTCGGGGATCCCAGGGGCTGGCTGCGGGGGGTCCGGCCAGGGGGGTGGACTCGCCCTGGCCGAGGGCGTCACGGTAGTCGGCGGCGGTCATGCGCCAGAGGCGGGCCCCGTGGCGTTCCACGGCGGCGGCGGTGATGCGCAGGCCCGCCCAGTCGAAGTCGGCGCGCCAGTGCAGCCGGGCGCCGGCCCGTGCGGCGTCGCCGAGCAGCTTGTGGCAGGCGGCGGACGGTACGCCCTCGGTGCACACGAGGGCTGCGCTCTCGGCTTCGAGTTCGGCGGCGGCCGTGCGCAGGACGGCCGGGTTCTCGCACACGAAGATGTCACGGTCGGCGAGGACGACAGGGTCAGACGCGAGCTGGTGGAGCGTGAGCCGGAACGGGATGCCGAAGTCGGCGGCGTCGCGCAGCCAGTCGCAGACCACTGTGTCGCCCTCGGGCCGGATGCCCAGGACGAGGACCTGGCTGGCGAGGTCGTCGGCGATGGCGCCCGCGCTCTCCCACAGGGCTCGGCGTCCGGACCGGTCGCGCGGGACGTCGCCGCCCGCGTACCGGCCGCCCGCGCGCAGAACGAGAGCGCGCAGGACGAGTTGTTCGAGCGGGGCGCCGGGGACGAGGGCCTTGGTGTCCCCCGTGGCCCATTCGGCGAGGACCGGCAGTGGTACGACGCGGGACGGGTCCCGAGGAAGTCCCTCCAGGACGCGCACCGCCGCGTCGACCAGGGACGCGTCCTCCCGGCGCAAGAGCCGGGTGAGCGTGCCGTCGGCGGCGAGGCGGTCCAGCCAGGCCGCGAACCAGTCCTCACCGGCGAGACGGCTGGAGCGGGCGGACGTCAGGGACTGTTCTCGGCGGGTGTCCTCGTCGGCGCGTTCGGCGGGCCGGTCGCGCAGGGGGCCGTTCAGCCGGCCGAGGGTCTGGAGCAGACCGGTGCCGTACCGGTCGTACAGATAGGCATCCAGGGCGGCGAGGGGTACGGCGAGGCGTTTGACCGTCTCGGGCCGGTAACGGCCGGTGACACCGATGACGGTGCGGCGCTCGGCCTCACTGGGGGCGGTGAGGCCGATCTCGCCGTCAAGCGCGCCCGAGGTGCGCTCGAGCCTGCGGCGGGCGGCGGTGAGCAGCCGGGTCCAGCCCTCGCTGCGGAGTTCCTCGTACGGCGGTTCCCCGTGTCGCGTTGTGTCCTGCCCGGGCAGCTCAGCCGACATCGGCGACCTCCTTCGGCCCCGGTACGCGGCGGGTGCCCGGCGAGCCGAGCGCGGTGGTGAGGTCTCCGGTGTCGTCGGCGAGCAGCTTCGCGCCGTCCCAGACGAGCAGCAGCGCGGAGACGGTGTGGTCGATCGCCGAGTGCGCGAGATCGTAGTGGGCGGCGGCGGGAACGGAGGCGTGCGCGGCCCACAGGTCGTAGCCGGTCATGAACAGGTCGAGGTCGAACTGCGCGGCCAGCGACATCAGTTCACCCCGCCCGGTGTCGTCGACTCCCGCGAACGCCTCGTCGAGGGCGAGCAGCCGCGGAGCGTGCGGATGCGCGGAGTTGAGCATGGCGTGCGCGGCGGCGAACAGCGGCAGGTGCAGGGACACCGACTGCTCGCCGCCGGAGAGGCGGCTGTGCCGGGCGCGGGTGAGCCGCTCCTCGCTCCGGTCCGGGCGTACCAGCTGGAAGGCGAACTGCCGCCAGCGCCGGTAGTCGAGGACCTGGGCCAGCAGTTCGCGGTAGGGCAGGTCGCGGCGGCGGGCGCGGGCGTTCTTGATCTGCGCCGCGAAGTGGGCGCGGATACGGGCGCGTTCCTCGGGACCGAGCCGGGCGGCGTCCGCGTCGAGGATGGTGCAGACGGAGCGCTGCTCGTCGTCGAGGTCGTCGGCGAGCAGCCAGCTCACGCCGACCGTCGTCCCCGAGGACATTCGGCGCCGGCGCATGTCGGTGTTCATGCGCCGGATGAGATCGCGGGCGTCGACCGTGCGGTCGTGGATCTGCTGGGCGAGCCGGGTGAGCAGGGCGTCCTCGAGGATGCGCTGCTCGGAGTCGCTGAGCAGTTCGGCCTGGTCGCGGCGGTGCCCGGCGATCTTCCCGGCGAAGGAGACGAGGGGCAGCGGGCCTTCCTCGTCGGCGACGCGGACGACGATGACGCCGTCGGAGCCGTCCCATTCGGGCCGGTAGTCCTGTCCGGCGGCGGCCAGTTGGGCCTGCAGGTCGTCCAGGGCCTTGGTGAGGCGGGTGACGGACTGCTTGACGCTGTTCTCGGTGGGGGTGAGGTCGCGGGTGGCGGCCAGGATCGCCTCGTGGACGGCGACCGCCGCGGCGGGCAGCTCCTCGCCGGCCCAGTCGGCCTCCTGGGCAGGCCAGGCGAGGCCAGGCGGACAGCGCAGGATGTCGAGGAGTTCGCGGGCCGCGTAGGGGGCGAGGCCCCGGGCGGTGTCCTTCTGCTCGGCGGCGGCGACGGCGCGGGCCTCGGCCGCCGCGGTAAGGCGGGCCTCGGCGGAGGCGGTGGCGGCGATGGCGGTGTGCAGGGCGGCGGTCGACATCTCGGCCGAGCGGACCGCGCCGTCGATGGCGTCCTCGGCCTCCTGCGCCTGGCGCATCACGTCCTGCGCCTCCGCGCCGACAGCCTCCTGGAGGGCGTCGAGCCGTGCGGCCTCCTCGGTGTGGCGGCGGCGCGCGGCGCGCTCGGCGTCCAGGGCCGCTTCCTCGTCCTCGGCGGCCGCGCCCAGTCGGTCGGCGGCGGCCTGTACGGCCTGGAGCTGGCGGTCGTGTTCGCGGCGGCGCGCGGCGAGTTCGCGTACCGCCGTCTCGAAGGCGCGGGTGGCGGTCTCGACGGCGTCGACGCGGTCGGTTTCGATGCGGTGCTCGGCGGCGGCGCGGCGCAGGGCGCGCTCGGCGACCGAGGCGGCGGCCGCGGCCTCGTCGTACGCGGCCTGGGCGGTGTCGGCGGCTTCGCGGGTGGCGCGCAGCCGGGCGGCGGCCCTGTCGAGTTCGCGCAGCGCGGCGGTGATGCCGGCGGTGCGGGGCAGGGCGGCACGGGCGGCGTCGTACGCCTCCAGAACGGCGTCCGTACGGGCTTGTTCGCGCGCCGACTCCTCCAGCTGGGCGGCGAGTTCGGCGAGGAGGGCCTCGCAGGCGGCGACGCGGGCGGCGCGGCGGCACTCGCGGGCGGTGGCGCCGACGTATTCGGCGTGCTCCTTGGTGTGCGCGCCGACGAGGACGCCGACGGTGTACCGGCCGTCCGGGGCGATCTGCGCGGCGGAGGAGCCGGGGTCGGAGGTGACGGCGACGGAGCGCAGTACGGCGATGACGCGCGCGGCGGGGATCGGTGTGCCGTCCTCGGGGCGCAGCAGGTCGGCGAGGCTGGGGCCGTCGACGGGGGTGCGGGCGTGCAGGTAGCCGTCGCTGTGCCCGGCCGCCACGGGGGTGTCCTCGGCGGTGACGAGGGCGTCGAGGAGCCCGGACGCCTCCAGGGCGGCTTCCAGACCGGACCGCTCGCCCTCCGTCAGGTGGTCGGCGAAGTCGACGAGTTGCCACAGCGGCACGCCGGTTTCCCCGGTGCGGTCGGCGGTGCGGCCGCGGGCGGCGGGTGGGGCGTCGTCGTGTTCGGCGGCGATGCGGTCGCGTTCGGCCTCGGTCTCGGCGCGGCGGCGTTCGAGGCCGGTGCGCTGGGCTCGCAGGGCTGCGAGGGTGTCGCGCAGCTCCCGCACGGCGGGGGCGGCGACCTCGTTGAAGGTGTCGGCGAGAGTGGCCGCTTCTGCTTCGCCGGTGAGATCGAGGGCTTCGGCAAAACGGTCGGCGGCGCCCTCGGGGAGCAGCGGACCGTGGGCCTGCGTCCACTGGGCCAGCGCCGCCAGCGCCTGCGCGCGGGCAGTCTCGACCGCCGACTCGGCATCGGACTCGGCGCTTTCGGCGCCCGTGACGGCCTCCTGGGCGCGGTCGAGGGCACTCCGGGTCAGAGCGCGGGTCTGCTCGGCGCCGCGGCAGCTCTGCTGAGCGGCGCGCACGGCGCGTACGCCTTCGTGCCGGGCGGCGGCGAGCGCGGCGGACCGCTCGGCAAGCCGGGCGGGCTCGGCGTCGGCCGGGGTCCAGCCGATGCCCGCGGTGTGGGCGTGGTCGGCGACCGCGGCGGCGTCGCGGGACACGGCGGCCTCGAGTTCGGCGGTGAGCCGGCCCGCGTGTTCGGCTTCGGCGCGGGCGCGGCCGGTGGCGGCGGTGCGGCGTTCGCGTTCGGCGGCGGCCTGCTGAGCGGTGTGCTCACAGGTGCGCACCAGGCGTTCCAGGTCGGCCAATTGCTCGATGGCCTGGTAGGCGGCGGAAGAGCGCAGCTGGTCGAGGCGGGCGCGCAGGGCGGTGAGCGCGGCGCCGGCGCTCTCGGCGCGGGTCTCGGCGGCGGTCTGCTGTTCCCGGGCCGAGTCGAGATCGGCTGCGGCGGTACGCAGGGCGGTGGTACGGACGGTGGTCTCGGTGCGGCGGGCGGTGAGCCGGTCGGCGGCCACCCGGGCGTGGACCCGCAGATAGGTGGAGTAACTGGCGAGGAAGGCCCGGGTGGCGTCGTCGGCGGCGGCCAGCCCCTCCATGGTGCGCTGCACGGACTCCATGTCGTCGAAGGAGCGGGCGGCTTCGGCGATGAGGTCATCGTCGAGGGGGCGCAGGCCCTCGGTGAGGGTGTCGGAGAGCTTGGCCGGGTCGAGGTTCTTGGCGAGCTGCGGGCGGCGCAGGGTGAGGATGAGGGTGAGCAGCTGCTCGTAGCGCTCCCGGCCGAGGCCGAACAGCCGCTGGTCGACGGCGGCGCGGTAGTCGGTCGGGGAGGCGATGAGCTCGTGGCCGAGCTCGGCGGCGAGCTGCTTCTTCGTGAGCGGCCGGTCGTCGTCGGTGAAGAGGGAGAAGTCCTCGCCGACGCGGCCGTCGGTGACGAAGTGCCAGCGGGCGGGGGTGTCCCGGTGGCGCTGGGCGTGCAGGCCGATGCCGCAGGTGACGGCCTCGCCGGTGGCGGGCTGCACGAACTCGATCCAGACGTAGCCGAGTGCGTTGTCCTGCCCGCGGAAGAGCAGGTTGGACTTCATGGTGCGGTCCTCGGCGGCGAATGGGTTGAGCCGCTTGGGGTCGATACGGCCGTCGAGGACGAACGGGAAGAGGACTTCGAGGGCCTTGGTCTTGCCGGAGCCGTTGGGCCCGCGCAGCACCAGCCAGCCGCCGGCGAAGGAGAACTCCTCGTCCCGGTAGTCCCAGAGGTTGACGATCCCGGCGCGGGTGGGGACGAATCGGGTGACCGGGGCGGGATCGGGGGCGTTGGCAGGTGTGGGAGCGGGGATGCTCACGCGGTCGGGTCCTTGAGGGTGTCGTCGGCGAACAGGACTGGCTGCGGTGCGGGTGTGCGGCTGACGGTCTCGCTTCCCTCGCGGGACTTCACCCGGGCGGTGACCCCGCGGTAGCGGGCGAGGAGCGGAAGCGCGAGGACTCCGCCGTCGACACGGGCGATCAGCGACATGGCGGCCAGCAGGTCGAGGACTTGACCGAGCAGCCGGTCCGGGTCCTCGCGCAGGTCGACGGCGAAGCCCTTGCCGTACTCGCCGACGATCTCCTTGAGCCTGCCGCGCAGCCAGGAGTCGGTGACGAAGGGGTAGCGGGTCTCCTCCGGCTCGTCCCGCTTCCGCTCCGCCTCGCGCGTCTCGTACGCCGGTTCCTCTTCGGGTGCGGAAAGTCCGGCGAGCCGGCCGCGCTCCGGGAGGGCGGCGTCGATACGGCGGACACGGCCGGCGAGGCGTTCGGCCGCCGTCGGGGCGGGCAGCAGGTCGGGGGCGTGCCGCCCGGTGCGCTGGGCGGCCGCGCTGATGCGTGCACCGAGCAGCAGCGCGGCCTGGGCGACGGTGCCACCGCCGGGGAAGCGGATGTCGGACAGCCTGCCGGAGGTGTCGACGAGTGCGACTCCCTCGGCGCGGCGCTCCACGCCGAGGCCGGTGAGGCGCTGAAGGTCCTCGGCGAGTGCGGGGGCCCGCAGCTGGCCGAGCAGCTCGGGGTCGGCGTCGGCGTAGTAGGCGACCGGGTTCTCGAGCACGAGGCGGCGGGCCCGGCGGGCCTGGTCGCGGCGCTGTGCGTGGCGGCCCGTGGCCAGGCCGAGCCCGCCGCCGGAGTCGAGGAGCCCGGTGACCGAGGTCAGGTGCTGCAGGACGCGGGAGGGCTGGTAGACGGCGGTGAGGATCTCGCGGTCGATGTCGTACAGGGCCTCCGCGCGCTCGGGGTCGCCGGCCCAGGCGGTGGCGGAGCCGTCGGCGAGGGCGAGGGCGCCACGTTCGGCGAGCCAGGTGACGGCGTCGACGAAGGCGTCCCGGTCGGCCTTGCGGGCGGTGTCCAGGCCGAGGCCGTCGATGCGTACGGCGTCGGCGGCGACCGCGTCGGCGAGTTCGCCGAGGGCGACCTGTGCGCCGTGGCGGCCGAGGGCGGCGAGAGTGAGGACGAGGTAAGCGTAGCGGCGCCGGTCGAAGGGACGGCCGGCACGGGTGACGGCGGGCCGCGTCGCGTCCAGGTGGTCCTGGGCACGCTGCAGCCGCGCGGTGTCGGCGGTGGTGACGAGCCGGTAGCCAAGGACCTCCATGAGGTCGGTGCGCAGCTGCTCGGCCCAGCGGCGTACGGTGGCGAGGGCCGCCCTGTCCGGGTAGGCGGGGGTGATCAGCGTATGCCGCAGGACCAGCCGAACCGCCTTCTGGTAGTCGGCGAGTTCGAGGGGCGAGACGGTCTCGGCGACGCGCCCCGCCCGCCCCCGGCCTCCGGCGGGAGGCGCCCCTGGCCCTCCTGTGCCGGGGGCGTCGGGCGACGGGCGGGAGTCCCGTGCTCCGGTGCTCATACGGTGACCTCCAGTCGCAGCCCGTCCAGGTGCAGGTCGCCGCGGACAGTGCGCACGGTGGTGGAACCCTCGGCGGGGGTGAGAGTGAGGCGTACGCCGTGGGCGGCCCCGGCGGCGGCGGTGACGGTGCGGCTCGCCGGGACGCGGGCGGCGAGCGCCACGTCCATCAGCCCCAGCAAAGCCCGCGTCTCGGCCTCGTCGAGCACCCTGCCGTACACGCCGTCCGACGCCAGGGACACGGCGGCGCGGCGGCGCTCGGCCTGCTCCTTCAGCTGCTCGGCGCGCAGCCGGGCCCGCTGCTCCTCGTTGCGTTCGACGCGGCCGGGGCCCCTGAGCGCCGGGCTGCGGCCGGACTGGACGAGAGTGCGCGCCAGCTCGACCGGTTCGGCCTCCCACCACGACGTACGCCCCGGGATCAGCTCGGGGTCGGCGTACGGGACGGCGATATGGCGGGGCGCGCCGAGCCCGAAGACCGCCTGGAAGAGGGCGTGCGCGTCGTCGTCGCTCTCGCAGGAGGTGAACCACTGGGCGAGGTGGCGCAGTTGACTCTCCCGACTCACCCCGCCGCGGCGGGCCTCGGTGACGCGGCGCAGCAGGGCGAGGACGGAGCGGATGGCGGTGACCGTGGCGTCCTGCAGCCGCTCGGCCTCGCTGTGCTCGCGCTCCGCGAACCAGTGGACGATGCCCTGCCACCGCTGCCGCCAGTCGTCGAGGCGTTCGGCGGGGCTGCGGAAGAGGCGCTCGTCGGCCTCTGCAGCATGCTCGACCATCCGGTCGACGCCGGTGGCCGCGGCGTTCTCGGCGGCTTCGGCGAGCAGCGGGGCGTAGCGGCCCAACTCGGCGGTGAACTCCCGCATGTGCGCGAGCAGGGCGTCCTTGTGGGCGAGGAACACCTCAGGCCGGGTGTCGTTGGTCCGCGCCAGGTCGCCGAGCATCAGGTAGAACCGGGCGGCGCGCTGCGCCATCTCACCCAGCACGGAGTCCAGTCGGCCGAGCTTGCGGTACACCTCCTCGGCGTCGCCCGCGGCGTTGGCCTCGGCCAGCGCGTGCAGGTCGGCGAGGATGTCGGGGAAGACCAGACGCGACAGCTGGGCGTCCTCCAGCCGCGCCCCCAGGACGTCCTCCACAGCCCGGTACGCCCGGTATCCGGCCTGGGTGAACTGGTAGACGTAGTGCCGGTTGCGGTACTCGGCCAGGTTCGCGGCGCGCGTCCCGTCGTAGCTGCGGTCCAGGACCCGCCACTCGGCGAGCGCGTCGAGCAGCGGCTGTACGTCGCCGACGGCGGCCGCACCGGGATGGTCCGCGGCGAACCGCTCCAGCAGCCTCGCGGCGTCCGAGGCGTGCAGCAGCACCTGATAGTTGGCCCGTCCCCGGTCGAAGGCACGCAGCAGCCACAGATAGTCGTGGCGCTTGTCGGCGGCGGCGAAGTGGAACAGCCGCAGCCGGTCGTCCAGGGTGAAGGCGTCGATGCCGAAGGCACCCTCGTCGGCAGCTTCCAGGGCCATGGACTCGTCGGTCACGGATGCGATGGCTCTCTCGTCCGGTCGGCTCGGGTCTGATGCGAACAGCGCCCAGTGTGCCAGTCCGCCGTACGGGTTATCGCCACGCCCGGCACCTTGCACTCCCTGCGCTAAAATGCGCCGCCTCACACCCCCCATGACGCCGAGCCTCCGCCCCACCCGCAGCCCCGCCCGGCACGGGCAACGGTTGCGGTGGACGGCAAGTCCGGCCGCAGGCTCCGCGGCTATCGAGGCTGCCATGCCCGTACGAGGTCCTCCGGTCCCCAGTGCGCGGTCAGCGGCAGATCATCGGCCACCCCGCAGCGGGAGACCGCGACCATCGGGGTGTCCGGGGCGGTACCGGGAACAGCGAGCATGTCGCGTACCAAGGCGTCGTACTCATGACGGCCGAAGGGCTGGGTCTCCAGCCACTTGACCGACCCGACGAAGTGCACCTGCCGGGCCACCGGCTCGCGGTCTGCACCGATGAGGTCGATCTCGGGGTTGTTCCGACGGTTCCACCAGCCGCCGATGGCCTCGGCCTCGGGCCACTCGGCATTGGGCATCAGGCGCAGCAAGGACTCGCGGATCAGCGGCTCGACCGCTCGCCCGCGCCAGGTGGTCCATGACCGCTCGATGCGTTCCAGTGCCAAGTCACCGCGGCCACGCTCGATGAGCGGGATCGCGCGCACCAGGAAGGCCAGCCAGAACCGGAGATACGGGTCAGCGATCCGGTAGCGCTTGTTCTTGCTGTCCGGCTTGACGGACAGGGGGAGATCAGCGGCCAGGACTCGCTTGGCCTGCAGCATGGCCAGCAGCGGGGAGAGCGTGCCGGACGGCAGCGCGCTGACGCCGCCGGCCTGGGCCGCAATGGCGCTGAACGTACGCTCGCCGCTGCCAACCGCTTCCAGGACGGCCCGTGAGTGCGAAGCCTCGGGAAACTCACCCAGCAGGGACAGCTCGCCGGCCACCAGCAGGGGTGAGAGAGGATTGGCGACCGAAGCCCGCAAGAAGTCCGTACGCCCCATACCCGGCCGCCACGACTGCACGATCTCGGGGAATCCTCCAGTGATCAACTGGGCGTCGACGGCCCCGGCGGCGTCGAGCCCGGTCATGGCCTGCACGTCGGCCAGGTTCAGGGGGCGAATGGTCATTTTCGCTGCCCGGCCGAAGAACGGGCGCCCGTACGACTGCAGTGCCTCCATCACCGATGTGTCGCTGCCGACCAGCAGCAGAAGCACGGGCTTGGAAGACAGGTGACGGTCCCAGACGGTCTGGAGTGCGCCCTCGAATTCCTGATCCTGCTCGACCAGCCAGGGCACCTCATCAATCACCGCGATGCTGGGTGAGTCATCGGGTACCGCGAGCGCCAGCGAGCGCAGGGCCTGGTTCCAGTCCTGCGCCTGAAGGCCAGCCACCAGCTCCACCCCCGGCAGTGGCGACTGCGCGAGGGCCGCGGCGAAGTCGGCGCGCTCAGTCACCGGGTTACGCCCTCGGGTGGCCTGAAACACCACGTACGGCGCTCCCGAGCGGTCGCAGAACTCCTGGACCAGTCGTGACTTCCCCACCCGGCGCCGGCCCGTCATGATCACAGCCCGCCCTCGAGTGGCTCCAACACCCTCTGCCACTGCCCGGTACTGCTCGCCCAGCAGTTCAAGATCCCCGACCCGACCTTGAAACTCCATGACACCCCCGGAACTAACGTAGATAGATTATTACGTAGATTGAATCTTACTACATCTCAAGCGACCTCATGAATAGAGTACACAGACGGCCACGGAGAGTGAGATCACCGGGGCATCCGACGCCTATCAGGGGGATTGGCGCCACAGAGGTCGGCGCGATTCGACCCAGATCCGTCCGTGCGGATCGCGAGGCGCCCCTTGCCTGCGACGGGACGGACGGGTGGATGTGATGGGCCTTCAGAACGAGCGTCATGCGAGCGTCGACAACCCGACGGGCGCGCGGACACGCCTTGCGTCACCATCGCCGTGCCCGTCTGAAATCGCAGGTCAGGCGGGTATCGCAGACAAGCCCCGCGCTTCACCTGCTGGACGAGGGGAAACAGGTCAAGCGGACGACGATAACCACAAAACCGCAGGTCAGGAGCCCTTCGCGGCCGGCTCCAGGATCGCCACGCACTCCACATGATGCGTCATCGAAAAGAGATCCAACAAAAACATGTGAAAGAAAGCAGCAGGTCAACGGACCGTGAGACTCAAATCGGACAGACCGTTGGTGTGCGTTATGTGCAGAGTGGGCGGAATATGCGCCGCGCTGACGCTTCCTGCCTGTGTCCGGGCGCGCGAGAGGAGCCCGGCAAGGGCCGACTGTGACGTCCGCGCGTCGTCCATTCAACAGCCGTGGGTCCGGGAAGCCGGTGAGGCGCGGAGGGCACGGCCTCACGAGAGGTTCGGGAGATCGGCCCAGACCCCACTGAGGGTCCTTCACCCGCCCCCGTGCCCCGCCGAGACGGCCCGCCCCGCCTCTCTGGACGGAGCCGCCCCGTCCGTCCAGCAACGGCTGGGATCTTGTTCGACAGGACTTTAAAGCGAGCGTGCCACGCGCCGTGTCTCGGCGGGCGCCCGGGAGCGCCACCGTCGCAGGTATGCGTACCGCCGGTCCCCGGTTTCGGGCATGCTGGTGAGCATGAGCAGCAGGTACGCAAAGCTCCGGCCGTACACCCTGCCGAACTCGCTCGGGGATCTGAGCGGGCCAGTGGACGGCCTTGTCGTCCTGCCCCGGTACCTGGATTGGGGTCCGCACTACGAGTACGACCTGGCCGACGACGCCGACGTGCTGCTGACGTACGAGCGGGTGATCCGCGGGGCGCAGACGCCTGAGGCCCTGCACGCCCACCTCAGTGCGGAGGTGCTGCGGAGCCACTGGCGGGCCCGTTTCTGCCCGGCCCGGCGAGAGCCGCCTGGGATTCCCGCTTCCCCGAACTCGCCAGTACGCTGGCGGCGGCCGCGTAGTGAAAGACCTGCGCCATCGGCTCATCCGCATCGGCCTGGAAGCGCTCGCTGAGGAATTCGGCTACCGGCTCGCCGGAGGACACGCGATGGCGTCCCGTCATATGGTGTAGGGAATCTTGGCTGGGAAGTACCTCTACGCCAACCGAGTGGTGCCCACCGCTTTCGTGATACTTCCGTGGCCAGGAGTACGCCGACACCCGTCGGAGAGCGGGTTCAAAATGACCGGCACCGGCGCATCGCGCTGCTCATGATGTGTGTCCTCTCCTCTTGCGAAGCAGTGGGGAGACGATCAACAGTCGGGGCTGTCCACGCCCGTACGCCGCTGCTGCGAGCGCACCGACGGCAAGGGCTGCGCCGATGGCGGCCTTTTTTCGCGGGCTTGTGCCAGCGGACCGGGAAGGGGACGCGGGGGCTGGCGGCTGGGTGATCATCCGGGGATACGGCCGCACGGCCGCCGTATAGCGGCGTCGGCAGACCTGCGCGACCCGTGCACGCCGCGCGGGTGGCAGTGCGGAGAGGCGGTCCAGGAACATCGACTCATACCGGTCGACCTCGCGGCGCAGCTCCGCGGCGGCCGCGTCGCCGAAGAGCTCCACGAAGGCGGCGTAGACGTTCAAGGTGCCCAAGGCGACGTCCTGTTCGTAATGCCCGAGGTCGTTCGCGATGTCCGCGAGCACTTCCACCGGCCAGAGCAGGTCTCGGGTCGCGGGGTCCATCGACCGTCCGCGCAGGGCGAAGGTCATGGCACGCAGCAGGCGTACGTCGGTGGGCCGCAGTTCGACCAAGGCCAGGGCGTCCTGACGGGTGACGGTGCCGCGCGACGTAGTGGCGTTCTCCAAGCGGATGAACCGCTCAGCCTCGTCGACCAGGAAGGCCACGTCCTCGTTCCATGCCCCCAGGGCCCGCAACACCTTCTCGAAAGCCTTCTTGTACGTATGGAACGCCTCGTAGTCGCTGTTGCGCTCGGCGTCGAGGTCCACCGACGTGTTGCGTTCGGCCAGGGAGTCGACGCGGTAGACCAGGTACTCGACGCCGAGCAGCACCGGCGTGAGACGTAAACGCTGCCAGCGCGGCACCTCGTCCACGATGTAGTACATCCGCAGCACGTAGTCCCGTGTGATGCCCACCGCCTTCCCCAACGGGGTAGACGCCAGGCGTGCCAAATCGTTCACCATGTTTCCTTTCCGGAGATATCCAGGGAGCGGACGTCGACACGCCAGGCGCCCGCGAAGCCGACCACGAGCCCCAGCACGACGCCGCCCACGACGTCGGCGGCGTGGTGGGCGTCTGCCAGCACGCGGGAGACGCCGACAGCCGCCACGAGGGTCGAGCCCAGGCCCACGCACAGCCACCACACTGGCGTGCTGGTACGCAGCACGACCAGGAGCACCATGAGAATCAGCGTCGCGGAGGCCATGTGCCCGGACGGGAAGCTGTACCCGGGAGCGGGGAGAGTGCCGTCGACCGGCGGCGGCATCGGCCGTCCCACCAACGCTTCGAGCGCCGTCTCCGCCGCGAACTGCACAGTCAGGCCGGCGAGCACCCACATTGCGGCGCCGGGTCGGCAACGGCGCAGCAGTACGCCGAGGACCGTGAGCATGCCTGCCCCCAACAGGGCCGAGCCCACCGTGTCGGCCGGTCCGTCGGCGCCGAGCCAGGAGCCGGCCGACGTCCCGAAGACGCGGTCCGCAAATACACGGGCGTTGCCGTCGAACGCGCTGACGGCGTCGCTCCCGGACCCAACCAGCGCGGTCAGCGTGACGAGCGCCATCGTCGCGACTGCCGATCCGAGGAGATGCCGGGAGGCGGTCCCGGCTCCGGCGCCGGTCACGACGTGGGCTCGACGGGGGGGTGCGCGGTCGGGTCGGCGTCGCCGGGCTTCCTGGTGGTGACGACCTTGTAGCGGTGGTCCCAACGTGTTTCCTCGAAGTGGTCGACGACCTGTTGGCGGGTCGCGTTCACGACCGTTCCCTTCTGTCATCCGAGCGCGGACGACAGCCCTGTTGCGGAGCGGAGATTCTCAGAGCCGGCGCCAAGGCGACATGCCGGCGGCCTTGATGGAGCGGTGGAGCAGGACGCAGTAGGCGACGTCAAGCAGGAACGTCCATCCGTACATGACGTTGATCAGCGGCGTCAGCGGATACGAACGGCTGCCCAGCGACTTCCGCGTGAAGTCGGACCAGCTCGTGGGCCAGGTCTGCTTCGGTGACGTGGTGACGGTGAGGGCCGTGGCGATCCAGGCACACAGCGTGCCCAGCCATTTGCCGATGGCAATGTACATCGACTGGCCCGCGGGCGAGCCGCGGTCCTCCAGCATCTTGAGGTACAGGATGGACATCATGAGGTTGATGCCGAATCTGGTGTACTCCCCATCGGGATCCGCCAGGTCGATGAACGCGTGGTAGTTGACCGACAGGGCGGCGGCCACGCACAGTCCGAAGAGTGGCCGGAAGTAGCGGCCGAGCGCACTGTTCGGGAACTGGGCCGCGCCGTACTTCCATACCTGCCAGGCGATCACCGCGTCGACCAGAAAACCGAAGATGCTCGCGGTGTGGAAGTAGTCGCCCAACGGGTCGAGGAGGAAGCCATAGGCGAACTCCCAGGTCAGGTTGGCGAAGAAGGCGGCGAGCGGCACACCGTACGTCTGGTCGGCGAATCCCCGGTAGACGATCGCCACGTAGGCCACCAGCCATCCGACCGCGCAGAGCATGCCGAACAGGACGACGGCGCTCGAGACCCCTTCAACCGCGCCCTCCTCCTCGTGCCGGTCGGCCGCCGGTTCCGGGAAGGCGTCTCGGAGCGGGGCGCAGTGGAGCGTGAAGGCACGCTCGAGCCGCTCCCGGTCCGCCGCGCCGACCGATCGTAATCCCGCCTCGAACTGTGCTTCGAAATGGGCGATTTCCTCGCGCAGTCGCTCCGGGGCGGCGTCGCCGTAGGCGTCGACGAAGGCAGCGTAGAGGTTGGTGCGTTTGATCGGACGGGTGGCACCGGCGTACTGCTTCAGGTCCCACGCGAGGTAAGCCAGGGTCTCGGCGGGTCGCAGCGTCTCGCGCAGCTCCTCGTCACCGTCGCGGTCCCACGGCCGGCCGAGGTCGCGGACGAGGCGCAGTTCGCTGGGAGCCAACTCCAGGAGCCGCCGGAGTCGTTCCGGTTTCGCCACGCCATGGCGGACCCCGAATTCCACTTCGGCGAGTTCCGTGACGTCCCGACGGGCGCGCGCACCGTCGGGGATGCGCGCGCAAAGGCGGGCCAGCGCCTTCTCGATGCCTGCGTCCCGAAGCCCTGCCAGGTATCCGGACAGATTCCCCCCGACGGGTTCCGGGGCAAGTTCCTTGAGGCGAGCGCGTTTCACCGTGAAGGCGAGGTATCGCGCCGTCAACCGTACCGGCGTGGCCTTGAGTTGCTGCTTCAGGGACGAACCGAGGACGGGACCGTGCAAGCCCTCGCTGATGGCGGTCTCGATGCCGCGTCGAATCGGTGGGGCCACATGGGTGGCGGCCGAAGCCAACAACCGCTTGGCCCGCTGGGACGCCGCCGTCCTCAGGTTACGCATCATGCTCAATCCAGCCTCCTAGAGCCATTCCCCGCACAGCCCGTCCAGCCCGTGGACGTCCAACTGGCTTACCGGAATTGGTTGTTCAGACAGTACTCACCTGACCGGGTGATGAACATGGTGTACCATCACCAACCGCACCGCCAGACGTACTCGCAAGACTTGATACACAGGCTGCGCTTCCTTCGCCACGAATTCCGCCCGCCTGTGTTGCTTTTCGCGGTTCCGGTCACGTCCGACCAAATCACGGGGGATTACATGGACGACGTCTCAGGGCACTCTTCGTCGATTTTAGGGTACTCGCTGTCGGCTGAAGAGGCCGATGGCTTATGCACGGTAGCCCAGACTGCACTGGCCGCTCAAGGTTCTCCTGCGAAGTCCCTTTTCTATGAGGGCCTGGAAGAACATGTCCATCGAATACCGGAGTCGATTCGCTCGGTATTGAATGAATTCAAAGACTCGTCCTCGCTGGGCGCACTGCGGATCTCAGGGGTGCGCGTCGACGCCGACCGGTGCGGGCCCACCCCGGCCTCCTGGCAGGAAGCCGTCGACGACCGCCGCCAGGAGCTGGAGGAGGCGCAGCTGGCCCTGCTGGCCTCCGGTCTGGGTGAAGTCTTCGCGTGGCCGACCCTCCAGCGCGGCAGGATGGTGCAGAACCTCCTCCCGGTCGAGAGCGACAGGGAGCAGCAGAGCGGCCATGGCTCGGTCGCCCTGGACTGGCACACCGAGGACGGCTTTCACGAGGACAGGTGCCGCTATCTGGCGCTCCTCGGCGTCAGGAACCTCGATCGGGTGCCGACCACGCTCGGCACGGTCAACGACCTGCGGCTGACCGGGGAACACCGGTCCGTACTCAGCGAGCGGCGCTTCCACATCCGGCCTGACCTGGAACATCTGCGTCAGCTGGTCAGGTTCGCCCCCGACAGCGACATGCTCCGGCGTGCGCGCGAGATGTACGAGAACCCGGAGCCGGTCGCCCTCCTCTTCGGCGATGCCGAGGCCCCCTTCCTACGGATCGACGCACCGTACACGACCGCGCCGGCCGGTGACGACGAGGCCGCGGAGGCGCTGGCCGCGATCGTCGACGAGCTCACCCGTGCCCAGCGTGACGTGGTGGTCGGCGAGGGTGACGTGCTGATCGTGGACAACTACCGTGCCGTGCACGGCCGCCGGGCCTTCGAGCCGCGGTTCGACGGTACGGACCGCTGGCTGAAGCGCATGAGCGTGGCCGGCAGACCTCTGCCCAAGGCGACCGCAGGCCCGGACGCGCGCGTACTGGCGATCTGAGCAGGCCGACTGTCGCACCGCGATCCATCCGCCGTCAACCTCTATTTTTCATCGCCGCTGATCTGCGCCGTCGCCCATTCGCCCGGCGGCCGGTTCCCCGTATCCACGGGGAGAGTGGGCGCTCGTGTCTTTCGCGATTCACAACGCAAAAATGGAAACTGACCTTCCGGTTCCGATGGAAGAATTCCGTCGCCAGGTCAACGAGAAGCTGCGCTCCTCTGTCGACTCGGTGGAGCCGCCTCAACTGCGTGAGGCCGTGGCCTATTCGCTGCTGGCCGACGGAAAGCGCATCCGGCCGACTCTGTGCCTGTTGACCTACGAGATATTCGACACCGACGTCTCGATCGCGCTTCCCACCGCCTGCGGCCTGGAAATGCTGCACACGGCTTCGCTCATCCATGACGACCTGCCGTCCATGGACGATGACGATTTCCGCCGCGGCAGCCCCTCCAATCACCGGGTGTTCGGTGAGGGTATGGCCCTGCTGGCGGGTGACGCGCTGCTCGCCTATGCGCTGGAGTTCATACTCCGGAACTCCGGCTCACTGCGTCCGGAGATACTGCTGGCCGTCATGGCCAAACTGATCGAGGTGGTCGGCCCGTCGGGGCTGTCCGGCGGTCAGGCGATCGACCTCTACTGCCAGGGACGCGACGATGTCGACCCGTCGACCGTGGAGGAGATGCACATCAAGAAGACCGGCGCACTCATCGAGGCGTCCGTGGTCACGGGGGCGATTCTGGGAGGGGCTTCGCAGGACGACATTGCCCGGCTCACCACGTATGCGCGGAATCTCGGGCTCGCCTATCAGATCGTCGACGACATTCTCGACGAGACGTCTAATTTCGACGAGTTCGGCAAGGAGGTCGGCCAGGACCGGGCCGCGGGCAAGTGGACGTACCCCCGGCTGGTGGGGGTGGAGGAGGCACGCGGGCGGGTACGCGGACTGCTCACGCGGGCGGTGGCGGAGCTCGACGGATTCGGCGAGCGCGCGTCGATGCTCCGCTGGGCCGCCCAGGTGGTCCGCGGCCGGGTGGCGGCGTGATCGGCGCGGACGGCTCCCGGGAAGAGCTCCAGACCTTCTCCGCCCCGGCTGCTCCCCCGAACCCCGCCGGGGCGAACATCGCCGCCTCCTGGTATGCCGCGATCAAGAGCTCCCGCCTGGGCAAGGGGCCGCACCGGATGCGGCTGTTCGGGCGCGAGGTCGTGCTGTGGCGCGACCGGAAAGGGATGGCGCGGTGCGTGGCCGCGCACTGCCCGCACCAGGGTGCCAACCTGGGCCTGGGGGACGTCGTCAAGGGCGAACTGCGCTGCCCCTTCCACCACTGGCGGTTCGACGGGAACGGCGTCTGCTCCGCGATCCCCGGTCTCTCGCGTCCCCCGACGACGGCCCGGATCCGCTCCTACCCCACCCGCGAGGCGTACGGGTTCGTCTGGGTCTGGTACGGCACCGCCGAACCTCTCTTCGAGCTGCCGGAGTTCCCGGCCCTGACCGAAAGACCACGCCGGTACCTCGGCTTCACCTATGACGACGGGACCACCGGGACGGTCCGCCAACTGCTGGAGAACGCGGTCGACCACCAGCACTTCAGCGCTCTGCACGGACTGGCCCTGGACGAGGTCGAGTTCCGCGTGCTGGCCAAGCAGTCCGAGGCGGCGGACAACGGCCCAGCGCTGACGCGGGACGACGCCTGGTTCGGCGTGTGGTTCTCCGGCCGGCCGTGGCGGCCACCGCTGCGCCGCTCGCCTCTGGGCTGGATCACCGGTGTCGTCTCCACGTTCACGATGGGCCGCCACATGCAACTGCTGGTCGACGGGTGGCCGGGCGGTCAGCGCTTCACGGCGTACGTCGACGGCACCGAGGTCTACAAAGTGCTCATGGGCATCGTCCCCGAGGGGGACCGGGCCACCCGGCAGGTCGGCTGGGCCGGGGTGCGCCGCACCGGCCGCTGGCACCGCACCCTCTTCAACTACGTCCTGTTCTGGGTCCAGAACCGGGCGGGGACCTTCCAGGACGTACCCGTCTACGACTCGACCCGCAACGCCCAGCCCACCGTCTACGTGCGCTACGACAACGGGCTGCTCCGGTTCCGCCGTTACTACCAGTCATGGGTCGACCGCGCCGCGGACGAGGGAAGGGCCGTCAAATGAGTCTCGCGCCGGTACGGGGACAGCCGCCCCGCGATCTCGAACCCCCGCGCGATCTGGCGCGTGGCTGGTACGTGGCCGAGCGTTCCCTCCGGGTGGGACGACGGCCCCGGGCCGCCGTGGTGGCCGGACAGGAGGTGGTGCTCTGGCGCGCGGGAGACGGCGCGGCCGTCGTGATGGACCGCTTTTGTCCTCATCAGGGAGCCGCTCTGGAACTGGGACGGGTAGTGGGCGGAGAGCTGCGGTGCACGTTCCACCACTGGCGGTTCGACGGCAACGGGACCTGTGTGGCCGCCCCCGCGACCCGGCGGGTGCCGCGCGGTGCCTCGGCCCGGGTGCACCCCTCCTGGGAAGGGCTCGGCTACGTCTGGACCTGGGTGGGCTCGGCGGTCCCCGAGTACCCGCCGCCGGACTTCCCGCACCTGGACCGTCGGTCCCCGGCCCACCGGCGCTACCGGTTCGCCTTCGACACCCCCGCGCCGGCACGCCGTGTGCTGGAGAACGGATTCGACGTACCCCACTTCCCGGTGGTCCACGGAATCTCCGACAATCTGCGGCTCACCTGGGACTCCGAAGTGGACCGGCATACGCTCGCGGCGCGCATCACCACGGAATCGATCAGCCTGCCGGCTCCGCTCGACCGGCGGCGGCGCGGTCTGGGGCGGCTCTGTCTGCACCTGCGCTCGACGCCCTCGTACCAGGTGCTGACGTTCGAGCTCAACGACCGCCCGGTGGCGCACGAGTTGCTCGCCGTGACGCCGGTGGCGCAGGGCCGGACCACGATGCACGGCTGGACCGTCATGCCGCGGGCCGGCGGTCTGCTCGGCTCGTCCCCGGTCTTCTGGGGCTACCGGCTCCAGCACTGGTGGGGGACGCGGGCGGATCTGCGTATCTACCGGGACGCCGGGGAGACCGACGGTTCGATCAACACGGCCGACGACGAGGGTGTGTTGCGGTTCCGTCAGTTCCACCGCCGTTGGACGGAGCGAGGGAACAAGTGAGGGACCGGTCAAGGCCGTCGCAAGACGACGGCGGAGTGTTCGGGAGGGGACAGGATGAGGCACAGGACGTCTGAGCGGCTGGCCGCGTCGGCTCGGCCCGTCACGAACCTCGCCTCGGGCTGGTACGTCGCGCTGCCCTCCGCGGAGCTGCGTCGTCGGCCGCGCCGGATCACTCTCTTCGGCAACACCTACGTGGGCTGGCGCGGCGAGGACGGCCAGGCCCGTGTACAGAGCGCCGTGTGCCCGCACGCGGGGGCCGCCCTGCACGGCGGCAAGGTGGTCGACGGCACGCTCGAATGCCCCTTCCACCGCTGGCGGTTCGACGAATCCGGGGCGTGCGTCTTCGTGCCGGGGCGCCGCCCGCCGGCGCGGGCCGCCGTCGCCACGCTGCCCACCCGTGAACGCTCGGGCTATGTGTGGGCGTGGTACGGCATCGGGACGCCCCGTTACGAGCCACCGGACCTGCCGGACCTCGAAGCGCGGCGGTTTCCGGGCGTACGCAGCTTCCGGCTGGCGGACCCGACCCGGGCGACCACCCGGCGGATCCTGGAGAACACCTACGATCCGGACCACCTGGTGGCCTTGCACGGGCTGACGGTGACCGGGGAGGCCCGGATCGTGTTCCCGGACGTGCGCGAGGGGGCAGTGGGTGACGGAGCGCCGGACGACGGGCCGTCGGAACGCTGCGACGCGACCCTGACCTGGCCGGCGTACCGGGGCGCGCTGGGCACCGTGTCGAACGCGTTCGGGCTCAACGCGTGCGAGTTCACCCTGCGGATGCGCGGCTGGGCGAGCTGCCAGGAGATCGAGTACTACGCGGACGGCCGACGCCTGTACCGGATGATCCTGGCCGTCACCCCGGTCGGGGAGCTCCACAGCATCCAGCACATCAGCGCCGCCGTCGACCCCGACGGGGCGAGGGCCCTGGGGTGGCTGCGTGCGCTCGTGCACCGTGCGGAAGTGCAGGTGGCCGCCCGTCAGGACCTGCCGGTCTTCGACACCTTGCTGCCGGGGGACCGGCACGGCATCTACGTGCCCGGTGACGAGGGCGTGCGGCGTTTCCGGCGTTTCTATCAGCAGTGGGTGGAGGTGGCAGAGCATGACTGAGGGCGTGGTGAGCCTGACCGAGGCCGCGGACCTACCCGTCGAACGGGTCGGGGGCAAGGCCAAGGGGCTGGGCCGGCTGATGGCGGCGGGTTTTCCAGTTCCCCCGGGGTTCTGTCTCCCGGTGGATGTCTTCACCCCCGCGGCGGGCCTGGAGGAGGACGGGGAGAGCGCCGGCGGGTCGGGGCTGCGCGACGACGCGGTCGCTCAGCTACGGGACTACTGGGAGGCCCTGCCCGCCCCGCACGGAGTCGCCGTACGTTCGTCGGCCACCAGCGAGGACGGCGCCGCGGGCAGTGCCGCCGGCCAGTACGAGAGCGTGCTCGGCGTCCGCACCTTCGAAGAACTGCTGACGGCCGTCGGCCGCTGCCAACGCTCCCGGCACTCCGCCGCCGCCGGGGTCTACCGGGGCCGGATCGGCCTCGCCGAGCAGGTCCCGGCGATGGCCGTCGTGGTCCAGGCGATGGTGGTTCCCGACTGGGCCGGGGTGCTCTTCACCGCGGAGGCCCCGCTCGCCGACGGCGACCACCTGGTCCACGTGGAGGCGGTCGAGGGGCTCGGCGCGCAGCTCGTGGACGGGACGGTGGACCCGCACCGGGTGGCATTCTCCCGGAAAGAGCCGCACGCGCCCGTGTTCAGCACCGCGTTCGCGCAGCGGATGGGCGAGACGGACGGGAGCGGGGGCCCTCTGCGCTCACTGGTCCGCACGGCTCTGGCGGTGGAGCGGGCGCTGGGCGCACCGCAGGACATCGAGTGGGCGCTGGACGACGCCGGACTGCACCTGCTGCAGGCTCGCCCGATCACCGCCGCCGTCCCGCAGCCGACGCAGTTCGGCGACTGGGCGAGCGAGGTCCCCGGTGCGCGGTGGGCCCGGATGAGCATCTGCGACTCATGGCTGTCCGATCCGCTCTCCCCTCTCTTCGCCACCACCCTGTTCCCGGCGCTCATCGACCGGTGGGCGACCAACTGGGGCGGTCCGCACAGACTGCGCGCGCGCAGCCCGCTGATCCCGGAGCCGATGCACGGGACCGTGAACGGGTTCGCCTATCTGCGCTTCGACTTCCCCCTCTCCCGGTATCCGCTGCGCACCCTGCGACTCATCGCGCGGTGGCTGTCCTTCCACCTCTCGCCGGTGGAACGGCTCTGGCGGCACGAGGTACTGCCCGCGCTCCGGGCCGGCCTGGACCGGGCACGGGACACGCCCCTCGAGGACCTGACACCGGCCGAGGTGCTGCGACGGATCCGGACCATCGAGGACCTCAGCGCCCGCTACTGGGCGGTGATCGGCGGCCTCGCCTGGCACTGGAACACCAGCGAGTGGCTGCTGGGGGTGGTTTTGGCACGCGGCGGCCGGCACACCGCCGGGCTCACGACCGGATCCCTGCTCGTGGGCGACGACCGGCTCGCCCACCAGGCCGACCGCGCCCTGGACCGGGTCGCCGCGGCCACCCCGGAGGACGAGGAAGAACTGCTGCAGGAGTACCTGCGGCGCTTCGGGCACCTGGTGTACAGCCTCGACCCGGCCGAACCCACCGCGGTCGACGACCCTTCCATGCTCCGCTCGGTGATCGCCGACCGCCGCGACGGCGGCGACCCGAGCGCCCTGGCACCGGCATCGAGCCCCGGCGGAGCCCCGGGGCTCCGGCTCGGACGCGGTCCGGTCGGCCGGCTGCGGCGCGGGGTCCACCGGTGGGCGAACCACTGGAGCGGAGTACGGGACGAGGCCCTTCACTCCTTCACGCTCGGCTGGCCGTTCATGCGGGCCGGATATCTCGAACTCGGCCGCCGACTGGTCCTCGCCGGCCTACTCGACGCCGACGACGACGTGTTCTACCTGACCGGTGAGGAGCTGAGCGGCTGGGTGAACGCCGGTGTGGACGACCCGCGGTGGCGCGAACTGGTGCGTGAGCGCCGACTGCGGCGCCAGCGGCAGCGGCGGCTCGATCCGCCCGATGTGGTCCCCGCCGACGCTCGGATCACGCTCTTCGGGTCCGACATCACCTCCTTGGCGCTGTTCGGGACCGAGCGGGGGGAGAACAAGGGAGACGGGCTGAGCGGATCGGCGGTGAGCCCGGGGAGCTACACGGGCCGGGCCCGGGTGATCCACGAGTTCGCGGACGCGGGCACGCTGGAGAAGGGGGAGGTCCTCGTCGTACGCCAGGTGACGCCGGCGTGGGCGCCGCTGCTGGCACGGGCCGGCGCGGTGGTGGCCGACGTCGGGGGCGCGCTGTCCCACGGCTCGGTGGTGGCGCGCGAGTACGGCATCCCGGCGGTGATGGGCGTGCGGACCGCGACCTCGCGGATCGGAACCGGGGACATGCTGGCCGTGGACGGCGACGCAGGCACCGTGAGGTTGCGGAGTGAACCGTGACCCGGACCGAGTCCCCGCCGAAGAGCACCAGCACGCGCGCCCGGGTGATCCAGGCGCTGCTGTTCGTGGCGGTGGGCATCGGCCTGGTGATCACCCTGCGGGGTCTGGACACGGCCCGTCTGTGGGCGGCGCTGAAGGCCGCCGACTGGCGCTGGCTGGCCGTGGCCGTCCTGGCCAACGTGGCCTCGCAGGTGACCCGGGCCGTCGGCTGGAACGCGATGTTCACCGAGGTCCGGATCCGGTTCCCCCTCCTGGTGCGGATCGAGTTGGCCGTCCAGGCGGCGGCGGCCGTCAGCCCGGAGGGGGTGGGCGAGTTCCTCCGGGTCGGCTACCTGCTGCGCGAGGGGGTGGCCCGGTCGGTGACCGTCACGCTCATGATGGTCCGCAAGTTCTTCTCCAGCCTGGGCCTGGTGCCCTTCCTGGTGTCCATCTGGTGGCCGGGGAGCCACGTGCCGGGCTGGGCGGTGGCCGTCGCCTGGGTGTATGCGGCCGTGCTGACGGTGCTGTCCGTACTGATCGTGGGGGTCGCGCGCACCCCGTCCGCCCCCACCCGGGAGGGCCGGCTGCGCAAGATCGTGTTCGATGTACGCACGGCACTCGGCCCGGTCCGCCGCCCGCGCGTCTTCGCGGAAGTGGGGGCGGCCGCGCTCGTCACCCGGGCCCTGGACTTCCTGGCTGCGGTGACCATCGCGAAGGCTCTGGATCTACGGCTGCCGGTGGCCGTCCTCGTGCTCGTACTGCTGTCGATCGAGGTGTCCAATATTCTGCCGACCCTGCCGGGCCAGCTGGGTACCTTCGAGGCGGCCGTGCTGGGCGCGACAGCGGGCACCCTTGGGCAGGCTGAGGGTTTAGCCTTCGCGCTGGTTCTCCATGCTCAACAAGTGCTTCCCCAGATCCCGCTGGGCACCATCGCAATGGCCGGCGACTCCATTTTACGGAACCGATCGAAACAGGATGCATCATGACCGAACTGTGGAACACCGATAACCCCAAGGTAGTTACGCTGCCCTCGGGGCGGATGATTCGCGGACGCGGGCTCAGATACGATCTGCCGGAGGGGCAGACCCCTACGTTTGCCGTGCACTTGACGGATCACGAGCCGCCCAAGCCGCCGTGGGAGTCCCTGTGGATTCCCTGGCGGGATTTCTGGCTTCCCGCCGACCCTGTGGACGCGATGCGCAAACTTCGCATTGCCTACGACCGCACCGCGGGCGAACGCGTGGAGATCTGCTGCGGGGGCGGCATCGGTCGGACCGGCACGGGGCTCTCCGCGATCTGCGTCTTCGAGGGCATGAATCCCAAGGAGGCGGTCAAATGGGTGAGGCAGAACTACCACTCCCGTGCGGTCGAAGCACCGTGGCAACGGCGTTTCATCCGCCGGGTCTACGCTGCCGACGCGTCCGGCTCGGGGCGATGAGCCCTTCTCGATAACGCTTCGTGACGGTTTGTGCTCTTCGTTCAGGTGGTGCGTCCGTGTCCAGTTGGAGCAGGACGAGGGCGGCGCGGGCCATCCCGGTGATGTCGCTGGGGTCGAGGCTGACCCTGCGGGCCTTGGCCTTGAGGAGGCCCCTTGCTCGTTCGGCGACGGCATGGATGCCACGGGGCGGTCAGGGCGGCGGTAACTGCCTCCAGGTCGCGGCGGAAGCCGTCTACGAGGGTGTGGAGGAAGGGTAGGTCGTCGGCGAGGGCAAGGTCCATTCAGGCCGGCAGCCGGTCACCGCGCAGGTCACGCATCATGTCGGCGAAATCACGGACGTGCCGGGCGGTTGCGTCGAGCTCCGGGCAAGGGGTGCGGATCTCCTTCAGCTCGGCGGCGTCATCCGGCGGCACGAACTCCACCGGCACCGCCTCCGGCTCCTCCGCGACCAGGAGCGTTCCGGTCGACTCCGCAGTGACCGGGGGCGTGGTAAACGCGGCGCGGACGCAGACGTGGTGAACGGCGACCGTCTTGTCCACCACCTCGCCAAGGTTGCGCCAGAGATGCCGGCCGTCGGCGACCTGCAGGGCCTGCAGTGCCCCGGTCCGGGCGCCGTCAGCGTACGAGCCGGCCCTGTCTCGGCAGATCACTTCCACCTCCGGATGCCCGCACAGCCAGTCCGCGAGCGGCTCGGCATCCCGGCCGGACAGCGCATCGACCGGGCGCCAGGCCTCCAGGCCGAGCAGCAACGTGGTGTAGGTGGCACCCTTCAAGAGGCAAAATCATCGACCCAGGACTTGCTCAGCGCACGTCACAGCTGGACAACAGGGGTTCAGACACTTGAACCAGCACACCACCAACTCGATTACGACCGGGGTGCCACCGAGCGGAGTGTCCGCGAGGCGCCGCAGGCTCCGGCCGTGCACCCAAAGGACCGGCATCGCGCACGACGCGCACCGCACCAGCAGCGCCCGGGACACCGTACGAAGGGTGACCGTCCCCGCCCGTCCGCTGCGCCGATCATCGAGCTGCGGCCGCGTGCGGCCATGGACCTTCCGAAGAGCACAGGAGGTCGAACGGCAACCGCAGGACCGCACGCCCACCGGCCAAGATCCAGGCCAGTTGCGGGGCAGCGTCCCGCCGACGAATACAGGTGCCTTCGCTTTGCGTGATCAGGAGCGGTGTGCATGTACAACCAGCACTCGAAGAACTTGTTGGGCGTTCCGCACGCGTGGACCGGCGACGCCGCTTCGCGCCACGAAACTCCCAGCGCCCTGCCGCACTCACGTAATCAGTAGATCACTGACCAGCGACGCAGTTTACCTGACACCCCATCAGAATGAGCGTCAAATGAGCGTCACGAGCGTCATTTCAGCGTCAAGATATCGCCCGTAACGCCCACACCGCACATAATGCGCACGCACAAAACCGCAGGTCAGGAGCCCTTCGCGGCCGGTTCGAGGATGGCGACACACTCCACGTGATGCGTCATCGGGAACAGGTCGGTCACCACCCGACCAGGAGGGTCCGCAGGTCAGAGGCTGTTTCTCGGTCCGAGAAGGGGTGCGGCGGGATGCCGGAGCGTCGAACGAGCGTCACGGCCGACGGGTCCTCACCCGGCGATAACCGCACGGCCCAGCCGCAACCGCGACAGCAACGCGGCGCCGGCATGTTGCTCACGGCCCACCTGGCAGCACCCTCTGGCGTTAGCGTCTCAATCAATCCAGGAACCTCAGAGCCGGAACGCGAAGGGACAACAGCAAGCCACAACTGCCAGTAGGCCACCAGAGAAGCTGATAGCTCCCCCCGTGCGACACCCGAAGCCAATGGCCGAGCACCAACACCGAGCAGATCGCGCCTCTTGTCTGAACCTTCAAAGTGCTTGCTGGCGTCCTTGGACACCCGCGGATCGTCGAGAAGGCTACTGAGAATGAACGGAGGGGAAGCGGAGACCGGCGTTTCCCGTCGGCCGTCCCCGCGGAGCGTGGGCCGGAGCAACGGGGTGGGCTGCAGGGCGGTGACGGTCGCCGGTGCCGTGCTCGAGTCGCCGGTCATGTGAACGGATCGCAGAGGCCGCCTGTAGGGCCACGAACGGCCCTGAGCCGCAGAGGCGTTCGACGATCACGCGGCGCCCCGCCGGACGACCGGGGCTCCTCAAGGATCCCTGCAGCACGCTCGAGGCAGGCGCTGCTCGATCGGTGCGCGAGTGGATTCCGGTTCGATGCCGTCGGCCGTATGGCGCAACCCGATCCCCACTCCACCGGAGGTATCCGACATGCAGGTGAGCGTCGACCGGAGCCGGTGCTGCGGCGCCGGCCAGTGCGTCATGGCAGCTCCCGACGTCTTCGACCAGAGCGAGGACGACGGCCTGGTCCTGCTGCGCCCGGGCGCTGCCGGCCAGGCCGCCCGCGCCGACCTGGAGCTGGCCGCCGGCCTGTGCCCGGCCGGTGCCATCACCGTGGGCGAAGACCCCCGCACCGGGTCCGGGGACACCGACGGCGCCGTCGGTGCCTGACGCCCCCGCCTCGTTCGTCTAACCTCATCCGTGCAAGGAGCCCCTCGTATGACTCCCGCCCGCAGTGCCGTCACCGACCAGGAACTGTCCCTGCCTGCCCCCCGGGGTACCTGCCCCTTCTCCCCGCCGCCCGCCTATCTCGAGGCCCACCGCGCCGCCCCGCTCACCAGGGTGAGTCTGTGGGACGGCGAACGGTGCTGGCTGGTGACGGGTCATCAGCAGCTGCGTACGATCCTGCAGGACAAGCGCTTCAGCGCCGACGCGCGGGTTCCCGGCTTCCCCTTCCTCTCCCCCGGCCGCCGCCAGCTGCTCACCAAGGCCCAGCCCAGCTTCCTGCGGCTGGACGACCCCGAGCACGCCCGGCTGCGCCGGATGCTCACCGGCGACTTCATCGTCAAGCGCGCCGAGGCGCAGCGCCCGCAGCTCCAGAAGATCGTCGACGAGGCCCTGGACCGCGTGATCGCCCAGGGTTCTCCCGTGGACCTGGTCCGGGACTTCGCGTTGCCGGTGCCCTCCAGCGTGATCTGCCTGCTGCTCGGCGTCCCGTACGCCGACCACGAGTTCTTCGAGGGCCAGACCAGCATGCTGGTGGACCTGAGCACGCCGCCGGAGCGGATCAAGGCGGCCATGGCCACGTTGAACGGGTATCTGACCGAACTGGCCGAGCGCAAGCGGCGTGAGCCGGACGACAGCCTGCTGAGCCGGCTGGTCGCGCGCGGTGAGCTGAACGAGGCCGAGTGCGCGGCCATGGGCATGGTGCTGCTGGTGGCGGGCCACGAAACCACCGCCAACATGATCTCCTTCGGCACGCTGGCGCTGCTGCGCAACCCCGCCCAGCTGGCCAGGCTGCGGGCCGAACCGGAGCTGATCAAGGACACGGTCGAGGAGCTGCTGCGCTATCTGTCCGTCGTGCACTTCGGGCTGCCGCGCGCGGCACTGGAGGACGTCGAGATCGACGGCACGCTGATCCGGGCGGGCGACGGCGTGCTGTGCATGCTGTCCGCGGCCAACCGGGACGAGCTGGTGTTCCCGGGCGGCGACGAGCTGGACATCACCCGCGACGCCCGCCGTCACCTCGCCTTCGGCTTCGGTGTGCACCAGTGCATCGGCCAGCCGCTGGCCCGCGCCGAGTTGCAGATCGCGCTGGGCACGCTGCTGCGCCGGCTGCCGGACCTGCGTCTGGCGGTGCCGTACGAGGAGCTGGAATACCGCACGGACAAGGCCGTCTATGGTGTGCGCTCGCTGCCCGTGACC